>NZ_JAOQIO010000113.1:0-216999 GCF_025567575.1 Paenibacillus baimaensis
GATACTGTTTCCATATAAACAAATCTAATCCCGTTTACATTTCTTAATGCGAGATTCGAGTGGAATAAACCCGGCACGGCGGACAAGTTTACATGGACGGTCATTTGATGATGCCGTGCAAAACCCCACTAACTTTCAGCCAGCTTTCAGCTTCATATGGTATGTTCAAAGCAGCATATAAACGTAAGCAGCGGAGGGTGGGGGCAGGGCTCGGATGAGAGAAAAGGCGATTCGATGGACAATGATCATGGGCTTGGTGTCGGGGCTGTTGTGGGTAGGCGGGCTTGTATTTGCGATGCATGATTATTTCACAGGTGCAGCGACCGCACAGCCTCCACCAGCACCTATAGAGCAGCCAGCAGCTGCGATTTCGGTACTTGCTCCCGTTGCAGTTAAGGAGGGCACCTTCCGGGTGCTGGCACTTGGCGACTCTTTGACCAAAGGGACAGGGGACCCGGAGCGGAAGGGATATGTCGGACATGCTGTAGCGGATATGAAGGCCAAGTCGGGTAAAGAGATTGTGTTGGAAAATCTCGGGATAGATGGGCAAACCTCTAATCAATTAGCGGCGTCTCTTGGACAAGCTCCCATTCAGGCCCAGGTCAAAGCGGCTGATATTATTCTCGTCAGCATAGGCGGGAATGATCTGTTCCGCGGTGGGCAGGCAATGGGAGATTTGTCTGAGACCCGAATCAAAGAAACCGAGGACGCGTATTTGCCTCAGCTCGATGGGATTTTGAAGCAGCTGCGGGAGCACAATCCTACGGCGAGAATCTTCCTCATTGGTTTGTATAATCCATTCAGCGAATTGAAGGATAGCGTCACAACGACCAAAATCGTGAGGGACTGGAACTATAAATCATCAGAAATTGCTGCCAAATATACGTTAACCGTGCTGGTGCCGACCTTTGATTTATTTCAATTGAAGGTACAGGATTATTTGGCCAAAGACTTGTTCCATCCGAATGCAGCCGGCTACCGTTTAATCGGGGACCGATTGGCTTCATTAATTACGTGGTAGGGGGTGGGCATATGGACGAGATCACATTGTCGGTAAAGGGTCTGAGAAAGGTGATAGGAAAGCGAGAAATTATTCAGAGTCTGGACTTCGATCTGAGGCGAGGCGAAGTATTCGGTTTCCTGGGACCCAACGGCGCTGGCAAAACGACCACGATTAGAATGCTTGTCGGTCTGATTCGGCCCACAGCCGGGTCGATTCAGGTGTGCGGCTACGATCTGCATACCCAATTTCCGGAGGCCATGCGGAATCTGGGCTGTATCGTTGAAAACCCTGAGCTGTATACGTATTTAAGCGGATGGAGTAACCTGCAGTATTTCGCGCGGATGATGGAAGGGATTGACGATGCGCGAATAGCGGAAGTGGTGAAGCTGGTCGGATTGAGTGCCAGAATTCACGATAAAGTGAAAACCTACTCGCTCGGGATGCGCCAACGGCTTGGGATTGCTCAGGCACTGCTTGGGAATCCGAAAGTGCTCATTCTGGATGAGCCGACCAATGGTCTGGATCCTTCAGGCATCAGGGAGATGCGTGAATTCATTCGTTATCTGGCGGAGAAGGAAGGCTTGAGCGTGCTCGTTTCTAGCCACCTGCTGAGCGAAATTCAGCTGATGTGCGATCGTGTCGCGATTATATCCAAGGGTCGGATTGTTCGGGTGGACAAGGTACAGAGTCTGCTGTCTCAGCAGGAGCGGGTAAGCTGGAGACTGTATCCTATGGATAAGGGCTATCAGGTGTTGAGCGGGCTGACCGATTCGGTAGAAACGCGTGGGACGCTCTTGATCACTCCCTATATAGAGCAGGAGATCGGTCGCTGGAATCAGATTCTCGTGGCGGCTGGAGTGACGGTAACCGAGATCAGCCGCAAGCTGCCGTCGCTTGAGGATCTGTTCATTGAGCTGACGGGGGGACAAGGCATTGACTAATCTGGTATTTAACGAGATGTTAAAGCTTACCGGCAAAAGAAGACTGCTGGTCATCGCGCTCATTTTGGGGATTCTGATCTCTGTATTTACGTATGCACAATATCGGCAAGCTGAGGAAAACCGTAAAAGGTTCGGGGATGTCAATTGGCGCGTAGCGATGGAGCAGCGTATTGCCAGCTGGCAGAATCGGATTACGAGCAGCCGAACGCCAGAGGCTACGCGCAAAGAGCTGGAGATTCGCATGAATCAGCAGAAATATTATTTGGAATACAATGTGAATCCGTCTGAGCCGGGTGCCCCGACGTTTGTCCGAGGTTTTGTAAAGAGCGGTATAAATCTGCTTCTGCCTTTGATGATGATGATTATTGCCGCTGATCTGGTTTCCTCCGAGCACAGCGCAGGCACGATGAAGGTGCTGCTGACGCACTCAGTACGCAGATGGCGCATATTGCTCAGTAAATATTTGGCCCTATTGCTGTCAGTGTCGCTGATAATCACGCTATTCGCCTTGCTGTCAGCCGTCATTTCCGGGCTCGTGTTTGGTTTTCAGGGGTGGGGGGCTCCGGTACTTACCGGCTTCAAGGTAAGTGGCGGGCAACTGGATGCATCAGGGATGCATTTGGTGCCGCAATGGCAGTATATTTTAATGGAGCTGGGATTGGCGTGGTTCGTATCGGCTGTGGTAGCTACAATTACGTTCATGTTCTCCGTTCTGGTGCGCAGCACTGCGGCGGTTATGGGCATCATGCTGGCCTGTCTCATTGCGGGGACGATTCTGAGTACGATGGTCGCCTCTTGGGAATCGGCTAAATATTTATTTATGGTTAATCTGCAATTGATCAGCTATTTGGAGGATGCTGCTCCTCCGGTCGAGGGGATGTCACTGGGCTTCTCACTGCTCGTGCTCTTGATCTGGGGCTCAGCTGCTTTGGTCATTTCATTCGTTTCGTTTACGAGACGGGATGTTTATTAGTAATCAGACAGTCCAAAGCAAACTATTTATCAGAAGAGAGTAAGATTGATGTCCTGATAACTGCTAATCATTTGGCAAATAACCCTGCAGCACCACGAGTCATGTGGGATGCAGGGTTATTTCTGATGGAATTGTCGCGCCGGATAAGGTTCTTATTCAGCACCCGTAAAGGCTGACTTGTTATCCGTTAAAAACTGTTTAAGGGTTATTGGAGATTTGCCTGTCAGCTGTTGAACTGTTGTAGATGTTTGCGCATATTCACCTCGGGCGGAGGCAGTATCAAAAGAAGCATACGCCTGAGCCAACCCGCTTGGAAGGCCGATAGATTCGAATATTTCAACTAATTTAGCTGTTTCCAACGGAACAAATTGAATGCTCTTTCCGCTGATTTCGCTGGCAATTTGTGCGAGCTCGCTTCCGGTAATGGCTTCCGGTCCTGTTACGTCTACTATCTGATTGTCGGTCGTAGTGGAAGCAAGTGCCGCGGCTGCGCTCCAGGCACAATCGTGGCGGGTCACATAAGCGGTTGCGCCTTCACCTGTTGCTGTACCAAGAATACCGCTTGCGACTGCCTGCTGCAGCGTTGGAATCAGATTCTCGCTGTATAAATTGTTACGCAGGATTGTGTAGGAGAGACCGCTATTCTTGATCAGCTCCTCTGTAGCGTAATGATCGGGTGCAATCAGGCAGGCCGAGCCTGGTTCGGAATTGGGAATCGATGTATATACGATGTGTTTGACACCTGCCTGTACAGCAGCGCTTAAGGCATCCTTATGCTGCTTAACGCGTTGGCCCGGAACTGCAATAGCGTCCGTGCTGATTAACAACAAACGCTGCGCCCCGTCAAATGCCTCGCTTAAAGTTTCCGGTTGATCGAAATCAGCTTTACGGACGATAACACCGCGGGCCGAAAGTGCCGAGAGCTTCTCGGGGTCGCGCGTAGTCGCGATAATCGGTCCCTCATAATTGGCGAGCAGCCAGTCGATAGCGATACTTCCTAAATGTCCACTTGCGCCTGTAACTAACAGGGTTTCTTGGTTCGTGCTCATTGTGAATTCCTCCTCATTATGGTCGTTCTTTAACAGCTATCCTGCAAGAGTGGTGTAACCGATTTGGTTACAACTAATTGAAAAAAAATAGCTCAATGATGAGCTTATTTCTCGTTGACGAGCTGGCGAGCCAGTTGTTGAACGGTAACCTCAGCCAGCTCGCGTTCCAATGCCAGTTGGGCTGTGACCATAGTGGCACGAAGCGCGGCTTCGATGTTGGCACCAACCGGACAATCGGGATTCGGATGCTCGTGAAAGTTAAACAATTCGTTATGATCCACGACTTCAACTGCCCTGTAAATATCCAACAGTGTAATTTGCGCCGCATCCACACGAAGCATAGCCCCGCCTGTTCCAGCTCGAACTGTGATCAGACCGGCTTTTTTAAGCTTCCCCATAATTTTACGGATAATGGCCGGATTCGTGTTCACGCTTCCCGCTATGACGTCGCCTGTAAGCGAAGGCATGACCGAAACGAGCGATATTATGTGTACGGCAATGGAAAATCGTGAGCTAATTTTTTTCATTAGGTTCACCCTCTTGTTGTAATCATTATAGTTACAACAGATATAGAAAGTCAAGAGCCTTTACATGGACGGTATCAAATAGATGGAACATTATTTTTCATCACTTTGATTTCAAAAATAGAGGCTTGACAATTACCTGCAAATAAAGTATCTTTAAATTAAGATAATAACTACAACGAACGACCGAACAACAAAGAGGTGAGAAATTTGGAAAGTTTGAAGAATGATTCGCTGGATCTTTTTATAGCATTATCCAGAGCGAGCCAGTGGGTAAATGCCCACGCGGATCGGGATATTCGCCAGCGGGGTCTGAACAGGACCGAGTTCGGTGTTCTGGAGCTCTTGTACCACAAGGGAGCGCAGGCTATTCAACAAATTGGCAGTAAGGTGCTGATGAGCAGCGGTAATATTACTTACGTTGTCGATAAGCTTGAGCAAAAGAAACTCGTTTCACGGAGAGCTTGCACCGAGGATCGCCGCCTCATCTTTGCAGAAATTACCGAGGCAGGCAAGCAGTGGATAGAAGAAGTATTCCCCGGACACACTGAGGTTATCGAACGAGCCGTGGACGGATTATCCGCTGAGGAGAAGCAGGCTGCCGCCCAATTGCTCAAAAAACTCGGCAAGTATGCGCAGGAAAGCTTTAAATAGAATTTTATACAGTCAGCAATCGTGATACGATCAGGAGTGGCAGATAGCAGCATAACAGGCTTGGATTGTTTATCTGCCGCTTCAATATCTCTAAATTAAGAATCTTAGTTTTTTATCATTTACATAGTCAATAACCAATCATACCGAGGAGGCATTATCATGAGCGATTTTATTAATTTATTGAAAGCACGAAGATCAGCGACTAAATTTATACCTGGGGTGGACATTACGGATTCTGAGCTGGAGGAAATTTTTAGTCTCGTGAAATTCGCACCCTCCGCTTTTAATTTGCAGCATGCTCACTATGTAGTCGTGAAGGATCCCGAAGTTAAAAATAAGGTGTACGAAGCCGCCTACAAACAATATAAAGTGCAAAGCGCCTCCGCAGCTATTGTTGTTCTGGGCAATAAAGAAGCTTACAAGGATGCCGGAAAGATCAATGAAGGTTTGTTGCATCTCGGTGTCATTAATCAACAGGAATACGATATGACCGTAGAGTCGGTTCACAGCTTTTATGAAGGAGGAGGCGAAACGTTCAAGCGTGAGGAAGCGATTCGCAATGCCGGTATTTCCGCGATGCTGATGATGCTGGTCGCCAAGGAGAAGGGCTGGGACACCTGCCCGATGATCGGTTTTGACCCGAAGGCTCTGAGTGAAGTGCTGAATATTCCAGATACGCATGTTCCGGTTTTGTTGATTACGATTGGAAAAGAAGATACCTCGAAGCTGCGGCCGCGCGGCTATCGTAAGCCTGTCGGCGAATTTGTCAGCTTCAACAAGTTTTGAATCGAAATAAGCAGGTTATAGAAAGATAATCTAAATGAAGATAAGGAGCTGGAGAAGATGAGCCAACAAACGAAAGGTATTCATCACATAACCGCATTTGTTAGGGATGCACAGCAAACCGTTGATTTTTACGCAGGAGTGCTTGGACTACGTTTGATCAAGAAAACAATTAATTTTGATGCGCCAGAGGTATATCATTTGTATTTTGGCAATGAATTGGGAAATCCGGGCACGATTATCACGTTCTTTCCGTATGCAGGATCGCGTAAAGGGCGAATTGGCGGAGGTCAGGTAGGTTACACAACCTATGTGGTACCAACAGGTACATTGAATTATTGGGAAGCACGGCTGAAAAGCTTTCAGGTCTCGGTAACGAAAACGGAACGGTTTGGCGAGGTATATGTGCAGTTTGCCGATAAAGACGGACTGCGGCTTGAAATCGTGGAGCGGGAAGCGGGACCGTTAAGTCAATGGTCGATTGGTGGCGTCCCGGCGGATAAGGCGATCAAAGGGTTTGGTGGTGCGATTCTGTACAGTATGGCACCTGAGCAAACCGGGAACCTGCTGGTTGAGGTAATGGGACTCACAAAAATCGCGGAAAATGAGACGTATACCCGCTATGAAGCGACAGGCGATCTGGGTAACCTTATCGACGTCAACATCAATCCGATGGAGCTGGGTGCCGGAGGAGCGGGAACCGTTCATCATATCGCTTGGCGCGCCAAGGACGATGTGGATCACGGACTGTGGAGAAGCCATGTTGAGCAGCACGGGTTTCATCCGACACCCATTGTAGATCGACAATACTTTAATGCGATTTATTTCCGGGAAACCGGCGGTATATTGTTTGAGATTGCTACAGATCCACCGGGCTTTACACGAGATGAGGAGCCGGAAGCACTTGGTGAGAAGCTGATGCTGCCCGAATGGCTGGAAGCCCATCGTTCACAAATTGAAACTAATCTGCCCCCTATTCAGGTACGGGCGTTGGAGGGGAATAACCAATGAAACATGTATTTCGACAGGGCTCAGACCCGAACGCGCCCGTGATGGTTTTGTTCCATGGTACGGGTGGTACAGAGCATGACCTGCTGCCGTTAGCGCAAAGCATCGCACCGACCTCGTCCGTACTTGGCATTCGGGGCAATGTGTCGGAGAACGGAATGAATCGGTATTTCCGCAGGCTGGCCGAGGGTGTGTTTGACGAAGAGGACTTAATATTGCGTACGCAAGAGGTCAAAGACTTTCTCGATCTTGCCGCCGCAGACTATGCACTGGATCACCGTAATTTCGTCGCTATCGGTTATTCCAACGGTGCCAATATCGCAGGCAGCCTGCTGTTCCATGTTCAGGATGTTTTCCGTGGAGCGATTCTGCATCATCCGATGGTGCCGCTGCGTGGACTGCAGCTGCCCGATTTATCGGCAATTCCCTGCTTCATCGGTGCGGGCAGGAATGATCCGCTTTGCACGCCTCAAGAAACCGAAGAGCTGGAAGGGCTGCTGAGCGGCGCGGGCGCTCCTGTAACTCTTCATTGGGAAAACGCAGGTCACCAGCTCACCAAAACCGAGGTGGCCGCTGCCGCGGTGTGGTACAACTCGCATTTTGCAGGATGAAAAATAAATCGGTGAAATCCGCTCCGTTCAGTGAGCGGATTTTTTTGAATCGATTGGCAAGAGCAATTTCTTTACAAAATCGCATAATTCCGATAGCATAATACTCAATAAGAAAGTACGCTGTCTAACTTTGATTAGGTGTTCATTAGAAGGGAAGTGTCATATTTGGAGGCTTCAAATGCCAGATACGAACTGAATGGCAAAAACTTTCAATGTCCGATAGAGCTTTCAGTCTCCGTCATTGCCGGCAGATGGAAACCATCGATCTTATTCAAGCTGTTGGATGGAAAGAAGCGATATGGAGAGCTGAAAAAACTGATTGAGGGCATAAATCATAAAATGCTAGCCGAACAGCTGCGGGATTTAGAGGAGGCTGGCCTCATTTCCAGACATGTTTACCCAGTTGTTCCTCCCAAGGTGGAATACGAATTGACTGCTCTTGGCGAAGGATTAAGAACGGCTATTATCTCCTTAATGCAATGGGGCGAGCAATTCCGGTTGGAAGGGACAGCTATACGCGAAAAGTCACCTGACCAGGATGAGCCAACACCCGTTTCTATACGTGCATAATCGGTCCCACACAGGGGTTTAATTACACGATAACGGCAGTCTAAGCATGATCATCATGCACGGACTGTCGTTTTTTTGTATGCGCTCGATAAGTTCCATTCTTTCCGTTTGGTAAGTATTAACCCAAAAAGTGCGTACTTACTAATTTAAAGCAGATAATATATGATTAGCTTGTTGAAAAATATAGATGAATTGGAGCGAATCCCAATGAAAACTTTAGTTATAGCAGCACATCCTAACCTTGCTTCGTCCCGTATTAATAAGGCGTGGATTGAAGAACTGCAAAAGCACGACAATGTGACCGTCCACTCCTTATATGAGGTCTATCCCGATGAAGCCATAGATACGGCTCGTGAGCAGGAACTGCTGAAGGCGCATGATCGTATTATTTTTCAATATCCGCTCTATTGGTACAGCACGCCACCACTGTTGAAAAAATGGTTTGATGCTGTGCTCCAATATGGCTGGGCTTACGGTCCGGGCGGCGACCATTTGCAGGGCAAGGAAATCGGAGCAGCGTTGTCCACTTACGGCACGAGCGAATCGTATCAGCCGGATGGCTCTAATCGTTTCACGCTGCCGGAGCTCGTCAGACCTATCGAAGCGCTTGTACATTTTGTCGGTGCCAACTACGTGCCGCCTTTCACGCTTAGCGATGTTACGAACGTAACCGATGAGCAGCTGGCGCAAAGCCAGGTCGATTATGTTCATCATATTACAACCGAGTCAGCGGCTTTGAAAGCATAATATTCAGTCTAGAATCATCGATAACCGCTGCGATAATCCGTTCCGAACAGGGAGCGGATTTTTTGCGTTTTCCTGATTTTCCGCGGTGTGACGGGTTTTTTTGAATTGAAAAAAAGTCTAATTGCGGAAATGTTTGCGTTCCACTAGGATGTGATTACTGCTGGTGCACAAAGCTGATGAGAAAGGGGGTGTAGTATGGAAATGAATCAAGATGTGACGTCTGGAATGAGACCGGCTGCCCCAAAGACGATGAGGAAAAGTCGTTCGCGAGTGTGGGCCATTCTGATGCGAGATAAGTTTTTATATTTGCTGGCGCTGCCGGGTATCCTGTATATCATTATTTTTAAATATGTTCCCATGTGGGGGATCGTTATCGCTTTCCAGGATTATTCTCCGTATCGGGGTGTGATGAACAGCGCGTGGGTGGGATTCGAGCATTTCAACCGGTTTTTCTCCAACCCGGACTTTATGCTGCTGTTTCGTAATACGATGGCGATTAATATTTTGAATTTGGTGTTTTACTTTCCGCTGCCGATTCTGGTGGCCCTGCTGCTCAATGAGGTGGTGGGTAATAAATTCAAAAAGACGGTGCAATCGATCGTCTATCTGCCGCATTTCCTGTCGTGGGTTATTATAGTCGGGATTACCATCCTGATGCTATCCAGAAGCGATGGTGTTATTAATAATATGATCGTGGCACTCGGATTTCCCAAGGTAGATTTCCTGACGAATCCTAATTTGTTCTGGGGATTGTTAACGGTGCAGTCGATCTGGAAGGAAGCGGGTTGGGGAACGATTATATTTTTGGCGGCAATGGCGGGGCTTGACCCTCAGCTGTATGAAGCGGCTCGAATGGACGGTGCCAAGCGGCTGCGTCAAATGTGGCATATTACGCTGCCAGGTATTCGTAATGTGATCTTGATCCTGCTGATCCTGCGTATCGGGAATATTATGGATGTCGGATTTGAGCAGGTATATTTGATGAAAAATGGAGCCGTGTCCGAGGTGGGGGATGTATTTGATACGTATGTGTATCGTCTCGGAATTCAGCAGGGGCAGTTCAGCTTTAGTACGGCGGTTGGTTTGTTCAAGTCGGTGATAGGGCTTGTACTCGTATTAATTGCGAACAGTCTGACGCGGCGGTTTGGTGAAGAGGGCGTTTACTAGGTCCTTTGTTTATTAGTGGGCGCTTATCCAGTAAGGCAGGGGGATACTATGAGGAAAAGCAAGGAAGATCTCCTTTTTCCGATATTCAATTATTTCTTGTTAACATTGATTAGTCTGATTACGATTTTTCCGCTCTATTATGTATTTGTCGTTTCGTTCACAGATCCTTCTGAATATGTAAAGGGCGGGATGCAGTTTTTCCCTAGCAAATGGACGTTGGTCTCCTACAAGTATTTGCTATCTACGCCAGCCTTCATGAACGCAACGTTTGTCAGCGGTTTTCTGGCAACCGTAGGAACAGCATGCAGTCTCATTGTGACAGCGGCTCTGGCGTATACTCTTTCTCGCAAAAGAATGCTGGCACGACGGCTCATTATGCTGCTTGTGTTATTCACGACACTGTTCAATCCGGGACTGATCCCTCCTTATTTGCTGGTACGGGATTTGCATTTAATTAATAGCCTGTGGTCGTTGATTATTCCGGTATTGACCAGCGGGTGGTATATTTTGCTGATGAAGGGCTTCTTCGACAGCATCCCTGATAGTCTGGAGGAAGCTGCACTGATTGACGGCTGCAATGATATTGGGGTCTGGTTCAAAATTATTTTACCGTTGTCGCTTCCGGCGATGGCTGCATTCGGTCTCTTTTATGCGGTCGGGTATTGGAATACGTTTTTCTCGGCGGTATTGTATATGAGCGATGCATCCAAATGGCCGCTTCAGGTATTACTGCAAAATATGCTGATTGATTCCTCAACAGCAGCGGGTGGTGCGGCAGCTCAGGAAATGATGAATGAGCAGACGATTCCCCCGGAAACCTTGAAAATGGCAGCGGTTGTGATTGCAACGGTACCGATCCTGCTCGTTTATCCTTTTTTACAAAAACATTTTGCCAAGGGTGTTATGGTAGGCTCGGTTAAGGGATAAGATAGCCAAACATATATGGGAGGGTTTATAGAGTGAAACAACAACAGCATGTTATAGTTAAAGGATCGACGCTGCTTCTGGCAGCGAGTATTGCCTTGACGGGCTGCGGTGTAGAAGGCGGCAAGACAGAGTCTCAGGGAGCGGCCACACCAAGCAAGCCGACAGACGTGTCGATTATGACCAACTTCAGCACGCCGGAGCCACCGGGTCCCGATAACGTGATCGTACAGGAAATTGGCAAGCGCACGAATACGAAATTGAATATTCAATGGGTGTCTCCCAACAACTATACAGAGAAAACGAAGGTAACGCTGGCCTCCGGTGATATTCCCGATTTGATGTTTGTCGATCCGTTCGATCCGCTGGTGCTGCAGATGGCCAGAGACGGGGCATTCTGGGAAATTACGCCTGATATGATCAAAAGCTATCCGAACCTTGCGGCCTACCCTAAGGAGGTATGGACCAATTCCAAGCTGCAGGATGGCAAAAATTACGGTATTCCGGCTGTACGTCCTTTAGGCGGCTGGTCGTACCCGAATATTCGTAAGGACTGGCTCGATAAGCTGGGACTTAAAGTACCTGAAACCATTGATGAGCTGTTCCAGACGATGAAAGCTTTTACCTTTAACGATCCGGACGGCAACGGCAAACAGGATACGTACGGATTGGCCGGCAATGTTGGAACGTTCCTGTTTGAGCCGCTTTTCAACTCAACACAGGGCAAATGGAAGATGAAGGACGGCAAGCTAACCCACATTTATCTGGAAACGGAAACACGCGATGCGATTGCTTTTCAGAAAAAGCTGTATGACGAGAAGGTCATTCCCGAGGATTTTGCAGTTCTGAAAACAAGTCAGTTTGAGGATATGGCGAAGGCTAACAAAGCGGGTATTTGGACCGATACAGTAGAAGCCTCATGGCGTCCAACGGAAGAGCTGAGAAAGACAATTCCGAACGCCGACATGATGCCGATTACGTATTTGATCAGCCCGAGCGGCAAAAAGATGGTGTACCAGTTCCGCGGTCTGAACGGGATTTATGTCATCCCCAAAAAAGTGTCTGATGCGAAGCTGAAAACGATTTTGCAGCTGATGGATTACGGCTCCTCCGAGGAAGGTGCGAACCTGGCCTGGTACGGACTTAAAGATGTGCATTATACCGAAAAAGATGGCATCAAGACAGCAACCGAGCAAGCGAAAAAGGATATCGTCTCGCAAAGCGCACTTGGCAAAATCTTCAGCCGCGACGAGAAATATTTGTGGGCGTACCGTACGGGCATGCCGAACGATATCTTTGAGCGCAACAAAAAAATTATCGACGAACGCGCCAAATACGCGATTCCGGATATCGGCTATGGCTTGTACTCGGAAACCGCGATCAAGCTGGGTGCGGAATTCGACAAGAAAACCGAGGATCTGAAGGTCAAGATCATTATGGGCAAAGAACCGCTTACCGCATGGGATGAATGGGCGCAGAAGCTGTCCAAGGACGCAGATTTCCAAAAAATTATTAAAGAAACCAACGATTCCTATCAATCGAGAATGGCCAATAAATAGGTAATGTATCGTATCATCATCATTTAGCGTGCTGGACTATTTATTGTCATAGGATATGACCAGGCTCATGGGAGGCATCTCTCATGGGCCTTACCCCTACTAGAATACAGGTGAATGGATGATACGAATCAAGTGGCGTAAACGAACAGATACCCGAACCTACCGAGGTCACGTTTTCCAGCGAAGTTTGATCCTGATTTTGCTGGTTACGATCATTCCAACCATACTCATATCAGTCAGCAGCTACTATATAGGGGTTCGGTATATTGAACGTGAGGTTGAAAGAACCCACAGCCTGCAGCAGGAATACACCATCAAACAGGTTAACGATGCGCTAAGTCATCTTCAGGTCAGTATGAATCAGTGGGCGCTTAATCCGATTATGAGCGAAAAGCTGCGAGGCATCGATTTTAAGGACAATTACGCGCTGACGATGGAATTCTATCAGTCACTGACCGTTATGAACAACAGCAGTGCGCTGATTGATCAAGTTTATGTGTATCTGGACAATCCGTCCAGACTCGTCTCCGACAGTCAAGGCATTCGCAAGCTCAGTACGGAGGAAAATGAGCTGTACCGTAAATTGATGACGAGTAAGGAGCGGCTTTTCTGGAGGAGCCTGGATGCTGCGGGAAAACCGGGCATGTTTGTTATTCACAAGCTTCCGGTTATCGGGGAGCCGTTCGGTGCAATTCTTGTCCGTCTGAACGAAAAGCAGCTTATGAACATCGCAGGTTTCGATGAAAGCCTGGGCGGGACGATTTTTATCCGTAATCTGGATGGTTATTTGTTATCCCGTGACCATTTCTCCCCCAGAATCAAAAGCTTGAATGAAGCGATTGAGCAGGAGATTCAAACGAGGACAGAGCCTTCTTCTTTTCGCTGGAGCTGGAACAACGAGCCTTTTTTTGTGTCAACCTCTACGATTCCATTAACCTCCTGGCAGCTGGTTTCGGCGGTACCGTTATCTGAATTCGTTAAACCAATTGTGATCGTATCCAGACTCATACTAGGAGTTGGGATTGTTGGGTTTATTTTGATATTATTCAGCTCGTGGTATGCTTCGGTTCGACTTTATCAGCCGATTCATCGCTTGGTCCGTACTTTCATCTCGCCTTCAGGCTTTGAGCCGCTGCTCGTTCCCAAGGATGAGATTACCTACATTGAGGATCAATGGCGGCACCTGAACAGCGAAAGCCATATGCTGCAATCGCGGCTGGAGGCGCATTATTCGACCTTGAAGATCGGCTTCCTGCTGCAGCTGGTACAGGGCCACTTATTACTGCTCAACGAGGATGAAATCAGACAACGGCTGGAGCAGTATGGCTGGGAAACGGAAAATAAGCGGTTTGTCGTTGTTGTCGTGCAGCTGCTTGGGTTTCAACAACTCAAAGGGGCATTTCGTGATGATGAGCAGCCTCTGGTTACTTTTGCGGCAGCGAACATCATTGAAGAGCTGACCCAGCACGACGATGTGTGTGTCATGAATCTGCACGATCTGTCCGTGGGCTTGTTTATTATGTTTCCTGACCGTATCTCCTCTTCAGAAATATCGAACCGCTTGAATGAAATGGCTGCTGAAATCGGTCAAAGCCTGCATCGGATTCTAAAGATGGATACGGTTGTAGGTTTAGGTAAAACGATGTCCTCGATCAGTCAGGTACCGAACGCGTGGGCAGAGGTGCAGCAAGCGCTGCGGCACAGAAAGCTGCATGAATCGAATCAAATTATAGATTTAAATGAACCGATGAATGAAGACAACAGCGCGGCCAAATACCCGTTTACGGTTGAAAATGACCTGATTCATTCGCTCTTTATCGGTCTTGGCGATGACAGCCGCAGGCTGCTGAACGTCTTTTTTCAGGAATTGAAAAAAAATTCCGAGCTGGAGCTGTTCCTGCAGCAGGGCAGTCTTAAGCTGCTCGGTTCTATTCAATCCTCGATTATGCAGTCGGGAATTATTCAGGCAGGCTCCTTGTATGATTGGGGCCAGCTGTACGCAGAGCTGTTAGCGCTGAAGGATATTGATGCGATGTGCACCTGGTTTGACGACAAAATCATCCAGCCGCTCATTACCGAGCTTGCGCATAACCAGAATCATAAAGCCCGACAGCTGATCGAAATTGCGATCGGTATGATTCGTGCCGAATATCATACAGATATTTCACTGGATCTGTGCGCGGACCGTCTCGGGGTTGCTGCGTCCAGCTTGAGTAAAATGTTTTTCCAGGTGACCGGCTTGCACTTTGTTGATTATATTACCAAGGTCCGATTGGATCATGCCAAGCACTTCCTGATGCACTCCGATCTGAAAATGCAGGAAATTGCCGTAAGGATCGGCTATCAGCCTGCTTATTTCAATCGAATTTTTAAGAAGATGGAAGGAATGACACCAAAGGACTTCCGCGAGCTCCACAAAGTTTAAAGCTGAATGACATGTTAATACATCCTATGAGAAGTGCAGTGAAGGGAGCTTTTTGACATTGAAGGTTTTAGAGCAGCTAAGTCAGATACAGCATCACATAGAGTCGATTGAGGTTTACCGTTATGATGTGGATGTACAGCGTAATTTTAGCCACGGTTCTTGGAGCAATCGCATCCACGGTTTTATCCGAATCACGGCCGCAGGACAATTCGGCTGGGGAGAAAATATTATTGCAGTGAATCAGGATCAGCTGGATTTGAAAGCGTGGCTGGATTCGTTTCAACCCTTAATCGGTATGCGTATTTCAGATGGCATTGCGTGGCTAATGAGCCATTTGCAGCAGAATGGGTCCAAAGCGACCGAAATGCTGGAGACGGCTTTGGTCGATCTGGCCGGAAAGCTGCTGGGTGTGCCAGCCATTGCCTTGTTGGGTCTGGAAGGGACCGAGGCTGTTCCCGGTTTGTATTGTATTCTGGAGAATGATACGGAAGTCGTGAAGGAGAAGGCACGGCTGTCGCTTGAGCAAGGCTATCGCACACATCTCAAGGTGAAGCTGTTCGGGGATATCGAGCTGGATAAGTCGGTTGTTCAAGCCGCTAGATCGGTCATTGGAGAGGAAGCCTTTCTTGTTGGTGATGTAAATGATGGCTACCGCAAGAAGCAAAGCACTGACAGTCTGGATGATCTTACGGCTGCGATGCTTCAGCTGTATGCGGTTGGGTTGAACGCTTGTGAGGACCCGGGGAGCTTGACGACTGAACAGTGGGTAGAGCTGCAAAATCGGGTTGGCGGGCTGCAGCTGCTTCCAGATGCGCCGCTGCGTCCTGCTGTCACAGCGATTCAGTCGGCTGCTCCGGGTATGGGCGGCATCTACAACATCCACCCGGGCTGCGCAGGCTCATTGATTCACGCCGTCGAATTGGCAAGAACGATTCAGGGCTTTGGTGCCAAGCTGATGATCGGCGATGACAGTCTGGTCGGACCTGCCTGCACGGTGTGGCAGCAGCTGGCGATTGGACTCGGGGCGGATTGGGTCGAAGCCTTGGAAAAGCCTGGTGAGTCTGAGGGCTTCGAGTCCTGCGTTCTGACACAAGCTACCTCGCGCAGTGCAGAGGGTCGAGTGTGCGTCACAGAACCGGCTGCAGGCTTTGGCTTGTTTATCGATCAGGAGCGACTGTTGGCAGTATGTAAGGACTACTATCACATTTCTCAAGAGCAAACGGCACAACAGTAACATACCCTCATGTAACAAGAGCGAAGCGTGGTCACCTCCTTGGAGGGACTGCGTTTTTTTGTGCACTCATTTATGTACGTAGAATTTTAATTTATTAAGGAATTGTAAATATTCAGTTCGTATTCAGTCACTGCTTAGAATCAGTTCAGGTAAGCAAGTTAAGATGTGTTTGTAAGCAAGAGTGCTGTGCAGGTGAGCTTGGATAGAAAGGGGTGCCGCATGAATAAGCAGCTGAAATATCGCCATGAACTGAAGTTTTTCATCAATCAGCATCAATTTTATTTGATCCGTCAGCGACTTAAAAGTCTGATGAGCCAGGACAGCAATGTGGGTGCAACAGGAGAATATCACATCCGCAGCCTGTACTTTGATGATGTGAGCAATAAAGCGCTGCATGAGAAGCTGGGTGGTATCCGGGATCGGGTCAAATACCGGATTCGGATCTACAATGTGCAGGACAATGTGATTCATTTTGAGAAAAAAATCAAATTCAATGATTACATCGCAAAAGTGAAGGAACCGATCAGCAGAGCAACGTATGAAGCTGTCATTGCGGGAAATTTTGAAATATTGAATGAACCTGACAAGCCTTTATTCATGGAATTGTATCAGGAGATGAAGCACAAGCTTCTGCGCCCCAAAGTGATCGTCGATTATGTACGGGAGCCGTATGTCTGTCCGAGCGGTAATGTACGCATTACATTCGATAAAGAATTAAGGACCGGTCTGCACGCTACAGACATATTCAATAAGGATCTGCAAGCGGTTCGGGCCATCGATGAGAATTTGATCATCCTGGAGGTCAAATACGATGAATATATTCCTGAGTATATCCGGGCAGCCATTCAGCTTGAAGGGTTGAATCGGCAATCCGCTTCCAAATATGTGATGTGCCGCAAGTTTCTGAAATTTAATACGTGGGAGGATTATTAATTATGGATACTGCAATTGCTGCAATAACGGAAACTGCTGCTGCCGCTTCTTCTACAGGTACGACGGCTACTACCTTTACCGATTTACTTAAAAAGTCGGTCGTCAAAAACTTCGTTTCTGATATCGATCTTACCAAAATGATACTTACTTTGGCGGTTGCCTTTTTTATCGGGTTCTTTATTTACCTGCTTTACAAACGGGTTTTCAGTGGTGTGCTGTATTCCAAGAGCTTCAACATTTCACTAATCGGGATGACCATGGTTACGGCAATGGTGATTATCGCGGTCAATTCGAATCTGGTGCTGTCACTCGGGATGGTCGGTGCCTTGTCCATCGTTCGTTTCCGTACACCGATCAAGGACCCTACCGATCTAATTTTCCTATTCTGGGCAGCTGCAGCAGGTATTGTATCAGGAGCCGGCTTCTACACCCTCGCTTTTGTTGGTTCAGCCATCATCGGTGTCATGATGTTTCTATTTATCAAAAAAACGTCCTTCGAAACTCCATACTTGCTGGTGATCAACTGCGATGGAGATGATACTGAGAAGCAGGTCCATACGGTTGTAGAGAAATTGGTGAAAAGATACAACGTGAAGCAAAAAACCGTAACTAACGGCAATATCGAAATTACGCTTGAGCTGCGCTTGAACGATAACGAAGGTGCTTTTGTCAATAAAGTTTCGGGATTGGACGGCGTCAGAAATGCCGTACTGATCAGCTACAGCGGCGACTACGTGTCTTAAACGGAATGACTGGAAAGGAGGTTGTATGATGAAAGCCAAGTGGATAGAGCTGCTGCTAGGTATCAGTCTTGTATTCGGATTAGCGGGCTGCACGGTAACAGACAGCATTTCAGGTGTGAGCAGCAGCGCCGTATCTTCTGCAGCGGTCAGCAATCAGCAGAACCAAGTGACCCATGTATTTCCCAAAGACCACGTGGTTGATGTGAAGATTACGATGGCTGCAGCCGATTTTCAGGATATGCTGGACAATGCCAGTCAGGAGGAGTTTAAAACGGCCTCTGTGGACTACAACGGACAGCACTTTGACAATGTAGCGATTCGAACCAAAGGAAACCTCAGCTTGAGAAGTGTAGTAAGCTCCGATTCCGACCGGTACAGCTTCAAAATCTCGTTCGACGAATATATATCGAGCCAGCAGCTGTACGGCATCAGTAAAATCAATCTGAACAACAATTACAGCGATGCCTCTTATATGCGCGAATTTTTAACCTATGAGCTGGCCGAACGATTAGGACTGCCGACTCCCGGATATTCCTTTGTAAATGTATACGTAAATGGGGAGCTCAAAGGCTTTTATTTGGCAGTGGAGCAAATCGGCGATTCGTATCTGGAACGTAATTTTGGCAATGCTTACGGTGCCCTGTATAAAGCCAACGGCGGTAACGGCAGCGAATTGACATGGCTGGAAACGATGGATGCCTATAAAGGACTGGATTTGAAATCTAAATCCTCGAACAATAACGTTATTCTCGACATGCTCAAGGAGCTGAACACAGGAACGGATTACAGTAAGGTGCTGGATGTCGATGAGGCGCTCAAATTCATAGCGCTTAATGTTCTGACCGCGAATATGGACAGCTATCTCGGTACCAACAAGCATAATTATTATTTGTATGAGAACAAAGGAATATTCTCGGTATTGCCTTGGGATTACAATATGGCGTTTGGAGGTCTTGGAGCATCGGGTATTCTCATAGACGAGCCAACCCAAGGCACACTTTCGGAGCGGCCTCTGATCGATAAGCTGCTGAGGGTGGGTGCTTACAAGCAGAAGTACCATCAGTATTTGACGGAAAGCATCGAGGGCTACTTATCGGGTGAAGCATTTGCAGCCCGTGTGCAGGAGCTGTCCCAGCTGATTTCAAGCTATGTGGAACAAGACCCAACCGCTTTTTACACCTATGATGAATATCAAAAGGGCGTGACTGAGCTGACCAGCTTTGCAGCTCAGCAGGTTGCCACGATTGCCAAGCAGTTGGATGGCACCTCGCCTTCCTCGGGTAATGGAAGCGGCAGCGGCGGTGGTATGGGAGGCGGCGGCGGTATGCGTGGTGGCATGGGCGGCAAGCCGGGTGCAGGCGCGGCAAATGTGCAGGATGCCGTAATAGCTTCGCAGACCACTCAGGCGGGGCAGGCCGTATTAGCAGCGCAAGCCGTCCCGTCAGTGCAATCGGCAACAGAGGTACAACCCGCACAGATGGCAGGAAATGGCCAAACGAGTCAGACTGCTCAATCACAGGCAGCAGGTGCAGCTAACCAAACCAATCAAAATGGTCAGACCAATCAAACAGGTCAAACGGGCCAAGCAGGGCAAATGGCTGATCGTCAGGGCGCACCAGGTGGTATGGAAGCAGGAGGACAAGGAGGTCTTCCCGGCGGTATGGGCATGGGTAGAGGTGGACAAGGGGGACCTGGAGGCATGGGAGGCGGTCCCGGTGGGCAGGTCAACCAACAAGAAGGCACGGTAAGTGAGGCTGTAGCTGCAGGCACCGCATTCGTTATTCTTTTATTATCCTGCGTCTTCGTTGCTCGCTATAAACGCAAACGGCTGTGAATTCAATGAATACACTATAAACAGCAAAAAAACAAGGACAACCGCTATGGGTTTGTCCTTGTTTTGTATGTGTAGCAGCAACAGACGCTATGAATTAAATAATACCTTGTGCAATCATTGTGTCTGCAACTTTAATGAATCCGGCGATATTAGCACCAACAACGAGGTTGCCGGGATATCCGTATTCTTCAGATGCTTCTACGGAATTTTTGTAAATGTTCTTCATGATCATATGAAGCTTGTCATCCACTTCGTGGAAGCTCCATGAATATCTCATACTGTTTTGCGCCATTTCAAGTGCAGATACCGCTACGCCGCCAGCATTGGCCGCTTTAGCAGGTCCGAACAGCACATCAGCTTCCAGGAATACGTCGATCGCTTCAAGTGTACAAGGCATGTTGGCACCTTCACCAATCGCTTTAACACCGTTGGCAACCATCAATTTCGCTGCAGCTTCGTCAATTTCATTTTGCGTGGCAGAAGGAAGGGCGATATCACACGCGATGGACCAAATATTTTGACAGCCTTCAAAGTAAGAAGCTGTTGGGTGCTCCAGTACATAGTCGGAGATACGCTTTCTCTCGACTTCTTTCAATCGGCGAACGGTATCAAGCTTAATGCCGTCCTTATCGTAGATATATCCATTGGAATCGCTGCAAGCTACAACCTTGGCACCTAATTGCGTAGCTTTTTGGATTGCATAAATTGCTACGTTACCGGAACCGGAAACGACAACTGTGCTATCTTCAAAGCTTAAGCCCTTGGAGTTCAACATTTCATTAACAAAGTATACTGCACCATAGCCGGTAGCTTCTGTACGAGCCAGGCTGCCTCCATAAGTAAGGCCTTTTCCTGTAAGAACACCCGCTTCATTGCCGCCGCGAATCCGTTTGTATTGTCCAAACAGAAAGCCAATTTCCCGGCCGCCTACACCAATATCTCCTGCAGGTACGTCGGTGTCAGGTCCGATATATTTGTTCAGCTCTGTCATAAAGCTTTGGGTAAAACGCATAACTTCGCCGTCGGATTTACCTTTGGGATCAAAGTCGGAACCGCCTTTACCACCACCAATGGGCTGACCGGTCAAGGAGTTTTTGAAGGTTTGCTCAAAGCCGAGGAATTTGATAATGCTGGCATTAACGGAGGGGTGAAATCTCAGTCCACCTTTGAAAGGTCCAATTGCACTGTTAAATTGTACGCGGAAGCCACGGTTTACTTGTACTTTACCTTTGTCATCTACCCAAGGTACGCGGAAAGAAATCATGCGCTCCGGCTCGACGATTCTTTCGAGCACACCATGTTCCATATATTTCGGATGCTTAGCGATGACAGGAATGAGGGATTCGAGAATTTCTTTAACCGCTTGATGAAATTCGCTCTCATTAGGGTTGCGGCTTACAACAGTTTCAAAGACGCTTTGCACATAATTGCGTGCTGTTACATCAGCTTCGTTCGTGGATTGAACAGTAATCACAGGGTCTAACCACCTTCATCGAGTAATTTCGTATTCCAAAGTCTACAGAATATATTTTCACATAATTTGAGTTCGGCGGCAACAATTATTTACAAAGCGTGTTATGTATGCATGGAACAAACCAACTGATTTTGGCACTCTGATTATTTGAAAAATGCAAAAGAACTGCAGAATTAAAGCATACGGGCAGATGATTTCCATAATTACAGACCGGAGACAAGCTTCTGCAAAATGTGACAAATATTGAACTCTTGAGGTTGGGGGAGTAGGTTCTGACTAATAATTTTGGAGGAATGTATATTGCGCTTATATGCAGTTAGGTTATAATTAAAGATGCTTACTAATGAGATGCCAACTCCGAAGGTCCCCCTCTATGATGGCGATATGCCACTCTAAGATGAAACTCTTTTAACTACCCACATGGTATTGGAATGAAAAGCAACAGAACTTGAAATCGTAAGCAACAGAATGGGAAAGTCAACGATTGAAGCTTGCAATCCCCAATCATTATGCGTATAATCAAGTTGAAAATGATAATCATTATCAATTGAATTGCGCTTCAGCAATGTACGGCTGTTCGATCCTATAAATAAGAAGTTGAAACTAAAACTGAGCTTCTACGTATACGACAACAGGTACACATATATCTACCATGGATTCGAAGAGAGGAAGATTTATTACAATGCTTCATAAGGAACAAGGCAGCTGGCGCAAAGACATCGCACCCTACGAAAGATCGCATCTCAAGCACAGTGTGTGGCAACTCCTGAATACCGTTATTCCTTTTTTCATTCTTTGGTATCTTGCCTATTTAAGTTTATCGGTTTCTTATTTTCTTACCTTACCGATAACGATCGTTGCAGGCGGTTTTCTCGTACGGATTTTCATTATTTTTCATGACTGCTGCCATAAATCTTTCTTCAAAAATAAACTTGCTAATGAGATAGTCGGAACGATAACAGGGATCTTGACCAGTGTTCCTTTTCGCCAATGGAGACACACCCACTCCGTACATCATGCGACCAGTGGTAATCTGGATAAGCGGGGCACGGGAGATATTTGGACGATGACCGTGGATGAGTATTTGGCTGCCTCGTTATTGAAGCGGATCATTTATCGTATATACCGCAATCCGTTCGTGATTCTTGGTATCGGTCCAACTTATATCTTTCTGATAGATTATCGCTTTAACCGTAGAAATATTAACATGAAGGAACGAATCAACACTTATATAACCAACATCGGTATATTCGGTTCAGCCGCTCTATTGTGCTGGACACTGGGCTGGGAAGCATTCCTGCTCATACAGGTTCCGATCTTTCTGGTTTCTGGTACAGCCGGTATCTGGATGTTCTACGTTCAGCATCAGTTCGAGGAAACCTACTTTGAGAATAACGACAAATGGGATTACGTAAAAGCGGCTATGCAAGGAAGCTCTTTCTATAATCTACCCAAAGTGCTGCATTGGATCACCGGAAATATCGGCTTCCATCATATTCATCATTTGAGTCCGCGTGTGCCAAACTACTATCTGGAAAAGGTTCATAATGTGAATCCGGTATTGCGGGATGTCGAGACGATTACACTGCGCACAAGCCTGCAGTTGCTTCGCTTCCGAATCTGGGATGAGCGGGATAAAAAGTTTATCACCTTCAAGGACATTAAACATCTGGCTATCAGTCGAAAAGTAGCAGAGGAAATGTAATCATACTGCCATTATTGCTCTTATAACGATTATAGATATGAAAAAGGCACCCATCGGGTGCCTTTTTCATATTGGCTGCATCCGATGAATTAACCCTCGTCAGCAAGCGCCCATACCGAGACACTGCCTCCATTCACCGGGAAGCTGGCAAACCCATCCGCTCCGATCGTAATTTTATCACTCCGCGTGTTGGTGAAGTCAATCCATACTTGACCCGCACGCTCCGGTCCGACACACATTCGTTTCTCGCCGTTGTCCCCGTTGGAGATGACCACAGCACAGCCTGAGCGCTCAATATCCGGCACGCCCCGGCGTACCCAGCCAATAGTATTCGGATGATCGAAGTAGTCCTCCTGGTCGCCATACGCTTTATGGTAGCGTGCATACAGCAGGGGATCGATGGCAGCTTTTTTGCTTGCAATCGATGGTTCACCGCCAATGCCATAATAATCACCGTAAAATACACACGGATAACCGTCTTTACGAAGCAGGATGATCGCGTAAGCGCTTTGCTTAAACCAGTCACCCACCCACGATTCCAGCGCCTGACCTGGCTGTGAGTCATGGTTATCGACGAAAGTAACTGAATTTTGTGGATGTGTGGCCACTAAGGAGTTTTTAAAAATCGTCGTCAGATTAAAAGCCTTGCCTGCTTGTGCAGCTTCATTAAAATTATAATGGAGACATACATCGAATAACGATATCCTGCAATCTACTGTGTCCATAAATTCCTGACATGCACCCGGATCCGAATTCCAGAATTCACCTACTATGTAAAAGTCGTCACCGCGTGCCTTCATGATTTGGGTCACAAAATCCTTAATAAACTCGCGGCTAATATGTTTAATCGCATCGAGCCGGAATCCGTTGCATTGCAGCGTATTAGCCAGCCATTGGCCCCACTTGATCATTTCTTCCTTGACCTTCGCATGGTTGTAGTCGATATTCGCGAACATTAAATAATCATAATTTCCGTAGGCATCGTCCACGTGCTCGTTCCACTTTTTATTTTCACCGAGAATCCGGAAAATTCCACTTTTATTTTGCTTGGCGTCAAAGTCGGTTCCGTTAAAATGCTCAAAGGTCCATTTGAAATCCGAATATTGATCGCCGCGGCCAGGAAAAGTAAATTTGGTCCAGCCTTCGATATCAAAGGGCTGGGAAATTTCCTCAGTCCGATTATCACCGTCAACCTGTATCACTTTAAAAACTTCCTTTTCGTCAGCACCGGCTTTATGGTTCATCACAAGATCGACGTATACGGCAACACCGTGCTCCTGACAGGCTTTGATCGCTGCTTCAAGCTCTGCTTTTGACCCGTATTTGGTACGGACCGTACCCTTTTGGTCAAATTCCCCCAGATCGTATAAATCGTACACACTGTATCCCGTATCCTCGACCGATTGGCCTTTGGTGACGGGTGGAATCCATACGGAATCGATCCCTCTTTCCTTCAATTCCGGGGCCAGCTTGGCCAGGTTGTTCCAATGGTTTCCGTCGGATGCCAAGTGCCACTCAAAAAATTGCATCATTGTGTGATTGCGTTCCATCCAGGTTTCCTCCCTAAGCTACGTACATATCGCGAAATCGATCTTTTAAGAGATTACCCATCCGGTTGTTCAGATAAACACGATACAGCCAAGGAATCGAACTTCTTCTATGAATGGTGCTTAAAAAAGACTTTGGGTGAATCGAATCCATTCCCGTGCGGCTAAAGAGAGGTAGCTGTTTTTGCGCCAAATCATCACCAAATGCCAAGGAATGGAGGGCTCAATCAAGGGGATCGCTTTGACGTGGGCAGGATCAAGCCTTTTGCAGATGGTTTCTGGTAACAAGGCAATACCGAGATTGGCCGCGGTCATCTCATGAATAAAATCCCACTGCGAGCTTTCATACAGCACATGAGGGTGGAAGCCACTGCGGACACATTCAGCGATGATCTGATCATGCAGGGCAAAATCCTTATGGAAAAGGATGAATGTTTCCTTGGACAGTTCCGAGAGAGCAACCTCATTACGCTGTGCGAGCCGATGGGAAGGATGGACGATCAGCTTCAAATTTTCCTGAATAATCAAGTGGGAATCGAACAGCTCCTCGTTCGTCGGCAGCAGCACGACACCCATATCGAGATGGCCGTTAGCAATTTCAATCTGCAGCTTCTTGGAGCCCTCTTCGACCATTTCTATCGTCACGCCCGGGTAAAGCTCGCGAAAACGGCTCATCACTTGAGGGAAAAAGCTCGACCCGACCATAGGCGGCAGTCCGATACGAATATGACCTTTATGTAAATTCGTCAGGTCACTCAGCTCTGATGTCAGGTTTTTGAACGAGCTTACGATATGCTGCGCCTGGGAGAGTATCGCTTGCCCCGCATCTGTTAATTCGACGCTCTTGCCGACTCGGGAAAAGAGGGTCAGGCCGAGCTCTTCCTCCAGGCTTTTGATCATCTTGCTCAATGTGGGTTGTGTAATATGCAGTGCCTGGGCGGCTTTGGTGAAGCTGTTGTACCGAGCCAGTTCCAGCACATACTGCAGCTGCCTGATATCCATCGGTGTACCTCCTGACTATAGATAAATGGAATGATAGGCATTCAATACATTCATTTTACCAATGACAGATGTTGAAGTACACTTTAAAAGTGCAGTGAATCGTGACATATTCACAGCACCTTTTGATGGAAGGATGGATTCACAATGAACAAGCTCCTGAAAAGTGTGCTTCAGATTGGTTTTTTTATGCTGGTTTCGATAGCTATGAATCAACTGGTAGTGCTGATGCATTGGCCGATTCCCGGCAGTATTTTGGGGATTGTGGTCGTTTTTATAGGTTTGCAAACGAAGCTGATCAAGCTGGAGTGGATTGATGCAGGCGCGAGCTGGCTGTTGGCAGAGATGCTGCTTTTTTTCATTCCACCTGCCGTCAGCCTGATTCAATATGAAGATCTGATCATGTCCAGCGGATTGCGGATTCTGCTCGTTATGCTGGTTAGCTCCATAGCCGTTATGGCAGGGGCAGGCTTCCTGGCACAATGGATGGTCAAAGACAAGAGGAGAAACCCATGATGCTTATACTGGCGCTAGGATGTCTGATCATAACGATAGCTGTATACGGGTTGTCCAAACGGCTGTATCGCGCTGTTCCCAAAGTGTATTTGTCACCGATCCTGCTCACTCCGACTGTTGTTATGATTGTGCTGCTGCTCACAGGGGTTCCTTACGAAACGTATCATATCGGAACTGAATGGCTGAGTGAGATGATCGGACCGGCGACAGTAGCCATGGCAGTACCGCTGTACAAGCATTTAGCGATACTTAAAAAACATGCGCTAACGATTATGGTAAGTGTCTGCTTTGGTTCGAGCCTGGCTATTGTATCCTCGGTGTGGCTGGCCAAGGAGCTGCATCTTCAGAATCAAATTATCGACAGTCTGGCTCTGCGCTCCACGACGACACCTATAGCAATGGCTATGACGGAGATGCTGGGTGGTACACCGGCAATCACGGCTATATTCGTCTTGATGACAGGCTTGTTTGGCATGATCGTGGGGCCGCTAATCATCCGGCTATGTCGGATTGAGCATGAGATAGCTCGTGGTGTGCTTTTCGGGACAAGCGCACACACGGCAGGTACCTCCAAAGCGTTCGAATTCAGTGTGGTCTCAGGCTCCATCTCTAGTGTAGCGATGATTGTGACAGCTTTCTTTACGCTCGGTACTGCACCCTTGGTATTGTTATGGCTGCTGTGACACCTGATTTGAAAATAACAAAAACAAACATACGTTCCTGAATTTGTGATATCATAGAAGGGTATAAGTTCACTCGGAGGAGGCGTTCGCTATACAATTGCTATGGTGTGCAAATTGCAGCTATGCTCATGATGCTGAACTATGGAAAGTGAAAGGATATAAGTATGGCTCATGTCCGAAATGTGGTCAGAGTGAATATCGATTCGCCAACAATTGGATAGTCCTCGCTGATTTGAACGGCTGGTTATTACCGATTAACGGAAATAAATACGAGGTTCGTCAATTAAATCTCGATTTCAATGAGTAAAGTGTAAGCGTATAGTTTGAAGACTTTAGCAATTGCCGAGATGATCTGATAGTTGTATTCCCTAACGGCTTTTTTTATTCAATTAGGGGCAGATCAGCGTGATCTTGGTGATCAATGGTGTTTATGTAGATTTATTAGAAGCAGGGCTGGAAGAAGAAAAAAAAGGTGTTTGTTCATTCCATAGCGAGAAAACTTATGGAATCTCATTTTTGAGAAATCAACGTCATAAAACCTGTAAGACAAACCGTAAGACGTAATTTTATTTTTGTCTCACAAGAAAATATCGTGAATTCGTAATATAACAGATTCGGAAACTGCCCAATTGACCCTATTCAAATTCGTCCAAATACCGGCTCAATCAGCGATTTTACTTCTGTGGAACAATGGCAAAAAAACAGCTCTGTTCGCATCATTTGCAGAAGAGCTGTTTTTTGTTTTTCTCGGGATTGCTTCGAATATCTACCCAAGTCACTGAAAAAGAGGGCTGGACATCTGAACAAAATAAAGATTTTTGTACATATGTCCAGCTGGGCGTTGAGCTAACTGGCAGTTATTTTTCAATAGCTCTTGTTTTTATGCTCGAGACAATGGTAACATTTAACAGGAACATGTGTTTGTTTTTTTGTATTTTCCAACGGATAGGGGGAATAGGCGTGGTTGAAATCATTGAAAAAGAGCAATTTTCGGTTATTGGAAATTTAGGAAAGGGGTTTGCTAATGAAGCTCCCCAATGGATACCATCATTATGGAAAGAAGCAAATAGTAACTTTATTGAGATAAGCAACCTCGCCATCCATCATCATGTGCAAGCTACTCCCGTTTGTTTCGTTAAGGAGCCGATGTGTACATGATCCAATTGACGAACCGCCAGGCACGACAATTTCTGCTATTGAAGCACGGACTGTTGGGCGAATATCAATTTACCGGAAAGCAGGGAGTATTGGATTTTGTGCGGCAGGTTGGCTGTATTCAATACGATCCCATCGATGTTTGCGGAAAAAACGCCGAACTGGTGTTGCAGTCACGAATCAAAGGTTTTACCAAGAACATGCTCGCCGAGTTGCTGTATCAAGATAGAAGCCTTGTCGATTATCCCGACAAGAATTTGGCCATTATTCCTGTCGAGGACTGGCCGTATTTTGAGCGGTACAGGCAGGCCGCCCGACAACATGCCAAGCGCTATCCCGAAATGGAAGCGTTGATAGAGCAAGTACGGGCTCACATCCAAAATCACGGTTCGCTAAGTTCGGATGATCTAAAATTGGATGGAAATTTCACTTGGCAATCGGCCATCCACTGGAGCAGCGGAAACAATTCATCCCGGTCGGTGCTGGAGCAGATGTACTCGACAGGCGAGTTGATTATACATCACAAAAAAGGAACGCGTAAATATTACGATATCGCCGGGAAGTACATACAGCCAAATCTGCTGAATGCACCGGAGCCGCTGGAGGGCGAGCATGAGCATCACAAGTGGCGGGTACTGCGTCGAATCGGCGCTGTTGGCCTTTTATGGAATCGCGCATCCGATGCCTGGCTGAACATATGGGGATTGAAAGCGGAGCAGCGCAACGAGGTTTTCCGCCAACTGTTGTACGAAGCTCGCATTGTTGCTGTTGCCGTGGAACAATTGAAGGATATACTGTACTGCCGCGCGGAGGACTTTCCGCTTATTGAAGCCGTTCTGCAAAATCCGGCGCCGAAATGGCGCTGCGAGCTGATCGCCCCACTAGATAATTTCATATGGGACAGAAAACTGATCAACGTATTGTTTGGATTCGATTACACCTGGGAGATTTACACGCCTGCAATCAAACGGAAATTCGGCTATTATGTGTTGCCTCTAATATACGGAGAAAGCCTCATCGGACGAGCCGAGGTAATCGCGGAGCGAAAAGCCGGGACGCTCGTTGTTAAAAACATCTGGTACGAGAACGACATAAAGCCAACAAAGCAATTGCGAACAGCCTTGAACAATTGCTTTCAAAATTTTGCATTATTCAACGGATGCGAGACGATTTCGACAGAGTCTATGAACTAATATTTCAAGTCCCCCGGTAACATTTGCCAACAAGTTTCCGTGTACGAAACAGGTAAGCCGACCGCGTCCGGTAGCGCCGTTGTATGTGTACATGAGTTTCTAGTGGGGGGTTCAAGCGCGGGGGCTAAATTAAACCAGCTAATTTTTGGTCTGTATCTTGGAAATCTGATTTGCTTTTTAGTAATGCATAAATCCAATGTAAAAGCTTATTAACACAAGCGATGATGGCTACCCTGAAGGGTTTACCTTCATTTCGTTTCTTATCGTAAAATTCTCTTAATCTTTTATTTCGTGGGATAATTTCTTCTGTCGTTTTCTTTTTACGAGCATCACGTATCCCGCATACTACTGCCATATATAAGGCGTGTCTTAGAAGTCTGCGTAAACCGCGGGCTCTTTTAGTTATCGGACAATGTCCGATTGCCGACGATTATGTTTCTAATCATAACAAGGGATCAAGTAGTGAGAGCTCATCTTGTTTCTGAAGGGCCAAGAAATAGGTGTATAGGTCTGAGCAATTTAACCATGTTATCAGCCGCTATAAACTAATAAGCCTATGTTTTATTGGATTAGTCCACGTGTGCCGTTAAGCTAACGGGCAGGCTAGCGTAAACAAAATGATCAAAAGTATTAACCATACGTAGATAATTACATTTCGGGATTAGCGGAATGATTTTCGGAGCTTCGTTTGGTTAACGGGGGTAGTTTAAGTAAATGTAAATATTTACTTGCGAACTAGCGTTCGGTATAATAAACTTGATTCCATTACAAAAAGGAGATGTTGGATATGTATAAACACATTAAAGATTTTGCCGCAACTTGGCAGAATGAAACGGAAGCAACAATGCGGACACTGGAGATGCTGACCGACGAGTCTCTTGGCCAACAGGTAACAAGCGATCATAGAACGCTTGGACGTGTTGCATGGCACCTTGTACAGACATTGCACGAAATGCCATCTCGGACGGGACTGTCTTTCGAAGGACCGGGCGAAGATATGCCGGTACCAGCTTCGGCAGCAGACATCGCGTCAGTCTATAAGAGGACCTCACAAGCGCTCCTTGATGCTATACAGTCCAGTTGGAAAGATGAGAATCTGCTTATCATGAGCGATATGTATGGTGATCAATGGTCAAACGGCTTAATGCTGGATATTCTCGTAAAGCATGAGATTCATCATCGTGGTCAGATGACAGTCCTGATGCGTCAGGCAGGCCTTCGTGTGCCGGATCTTTACGGCCCGACAAAAGAGCAGTGGGCCGAGTACGGAGCGCTACCTCCAGTAATTTAGAGTAAGATAGTTATCAGCTTTGTAAAGAAGCTATGGAACTGATGTTGGAATGATGATGAAAGGTGAATGCCCGAACTGAGGCATTTGCGCGGAGGAGCCTATGAACGATTTAAAGCTAATACAAGATTACAAGCAGCTGTCCGAATACCGGCTAAGCTTTAACGAGCTGGCTGCTCAGGTCTTTCATATAGATTTTGAACAATGGTACCAGCGGGGCTGCTGGGATGATACCTATACGTGTTATTCTTATATAGACGGAAATACCGTTGTTGCCAATTTATCTGTGAGCAGGCTGGAGCTTGTTTTGAATAGTCAACACTACAAGGCGATTCAAATCGGCACTGTCATGACGCATCCGGATTATCGCAGCAGAGGCCTCTCCAGAAAGCTATTGGAGTTCGTGCTGTCCGAATATGAAGCAAAGTGCGATTTGATGTATTTGTTTGCGAACAAAAGTGTGCTTGATTTTTATCCGAAATTTGGTTTCAGTCCCGTACATGAAGCCAGTTTTACAGTTCCTGCTTCTAATCAGGAGCCTAAGCGCTCAAGTCTGCGAAAGCTGGATGTCAATGTTGCCGCGGATTGGGAGCTGATTCAGACCCTTGCGGCAGAGCGCCAACCGATCTCGCAGCAGTGCGGAGTGATAGGGGCGACAGGAATCTTTTTGTGGTATTGTCTGAATGTTTTTGGTGAAGATATTTATCTGATTGAGGACACACAAACCCTTGTTATTGCTCAATATGAGGACAAGGAGCTGCATCTATTCGATGTGATCAGTAAAGAGCCGGTTGAACTGACAGCCTTGCTGGCTACTGTCATTAGCAGCGCGATCAGCAGCGTTCACTTTCATTTTACGCCGAAGTTTAACGATATCGAGGTTGCAGCTACGCCTTCCCTTGTTGAGCCGGATACTACACTTTTCATACGTTCCAATTGTGCTGGCATGTCATTGCCAAATCCCCTGCGATTTCCTCTATTGGCACAGGCCTGAGTAAATGGTAAAGCAGCCTTCTGGAATAGCAAGGCTGCCTGATTGGTTGTCTTTTATTTAATTGATGTCACCACTGTTCACATATTTGATGTCTTCGACTTTTACCGAAATGACCCCGGAGGGTACGGCTAGCTGATACGTCTCATTGATTTGAGACATAAGTAATTGAATCCCCATGGGAGACAAAAACGAGATCAGGTTGTGGTTAGGGTCGGCATGTTGGGGGAAAACAATGGTGAAGGATTCGATCCAATCATCGTTTACATACCGCAGCTCCAATCGGCTTCCGATCAAAGCAACGGAGTTTAGACGGTCTTCGTTAAGATCAGCGACGATTTTTTCGAGAGTTGAAGTATAATCTGATAATATCCGCTCAAACGCACTGCGCTTGTGATTGTTTTCCGGAAAATAATGATTCAAGAAATTGGTCTTTTCTTCATCAAAATAAACAAGCTGATTGATCAGCTGCAATCGTGAACCAACGAGCAGCGGACTACGGTTCATAGTAGATCTCGCCTCCTTCACGACTCACGAACTCTCTTGGATGGTTACAATCCATTTTCACACAAATCCCTCCCATATAAATAGAGGTCTCCCTTACGGAGACCTTGAGAACAGTATACCAAGTATTATATGTAAATCCAATCGATTCCTTTTTGCAAAAGGACAATTATTTAATTCGACATTCAATAACTTAGTTTGACAGCCGACCCGTAGGGTGCTAAGATAGCTTAAAGTGAAGGCATTCCGCAAGTATTGCGGAATGCCTCATTGTATTTTCACACCCCTCTTACATTAAATGTAACCGAATACAGGGGTGCGCGTCATGGAGTCACTTCTTGTGCTGCATGGCTGTAAAACCATTTGAAAAGGAGCTGCTGCAATGATCCAAGTTAAAGAATTTCTCGATACGGATAACTCTTATGCCGAGAACAAAGCTAACGAGTTTTTGGCCGGTTTAAAAGATGATCAATTGATTAACGTATGTTACGGTTCGGTCATCAAGTCAACACTTTCTGGTGTAGAGCACCAAAGAAGTGCGATTCTGGTCGTTTACAAGACGAACGAAAAAAAGCGAGTGACATAGAAAAGCCACTCGCCGAATAATGAGGTGGGCTGTGCAATGAATAAGAAACCATTTCTCGATTTCAACAAATTAAGCAAAGACAAAACCCGTTCATTTTTACTGTTAGTATCTGTATGCTCTACCGTGGTTCTGTAGTTTTCGCCATTTATGTTGTCCTTACAATTATTTTCAATAAATAGTTAATCAACAGGAGGCTGGTTTAAATGGAACCCTTAGTGTTATCGCATGGTGTACTTGCATCGAGAGTGATCTACAATGAACCGTAGTGAATCATCCAAAGCCGCAGGAACTATGTAACGCTGAGTCGATTCTACACGCGGCTCCTTTGCAGAAATTTAACATTGCCACTCAAATAGACATACCTTGATTCAAGGAGATCATGCCCTGTTGTTGAAGGGAGATGGTCTCTTTTTTTACGAGGCTGTCTCAGAAATTATAAATGGTACAATGGAAAGTTGATAAATTGGATCTATAGATAAGACCAATCTCTTGATATGATTGAAGAAAATGATTCAGGAGCGTGATCACTTGTTGGAAAAGGTGACTTTAACGGGGAAACGGGTCAAGCTGGTTCCGCTTGAGCAAGGGCACGTGCAGGGTTTGTTTGACGCCGGAAATGATCCGCAAATCTGGACATACCTTCCGAACAAAATGAATACACTCGAGCATATGAATGAGCTCGTGCTGGAAGCTCTGGAGGCGCAGGAAAATGGACTGCAGGTGCCTTTTACGATTATGGATGTGCAGACCAACGATATCATGGGATCGACACGATTTTTGAACATCTCGCTGCCCAACAAGAACCTGGAAATAGGCTGGACCTGGTATTCACCGAAAGTATGGCGAACCCATGTGAACACCGAGTGTAAGTATTTACTGCTGCGATATGGCTTTGAGGAGCTTGGACTGATCCGTATACAATTCCGAGCAGATGTGCGAAACGTAAGGTCCAATACAGCGATTCTCAGAATTGGCGCCAAGCATGAAGGTACCCTAAGAAAGGATCGTGTTCTTTATAGCGGTTTTATTCGAGATACTCAGCAATACAGTATCCTTGATGAGGAATGGCCAGAGGTGAAAGTGCGACTGGAAACTCAGCTCCTGAGAGTATATTGAGATTGGACTGAACAGATTGACAAGGTGGATGACGAAGGAAGGCACTTGGATTACCCTCTATGGGTAGCCTGAGTGCCTTCCTGCGTGTATCAGACTCTGTAGATAGCCAAACTGCAAGGTTACATTCATGAAGAGACGATGCTCCGGGCCATGTGTTCATGATTACAGGCTAGCCAGCTTGATGTTATCGCTTCGATTTTTTCGTATAACACTTCCGCTTGTGAAAGGAGATGGATCTGTAGGTCCTGGCCAGCTTCTTGATCCTTTTTTGGGGAATTCCAGCCGGATTCATGCTTAGGCTCTTGTTCAGTGCTTTTTTCAGAATGACACGTTTGGGGGAGCTGGCATACAGAAAATTCCCGTACGTCTCGAATTCGGAAAAACCAAACTGCTTTGATTTATTAATACTGCGGATGATCGCGGAATGCCAGCTGGTGTTGTGTCGGGCGGCGATCTTCTTTTTGAGTCGGGACAGCTTCGCTTTTTCAAACAACATATAGTGGGTGACGAAGGAGGACGGTCTGGGTGCACGCTTCCCCAGCAGCTTTCGATAGGTATTAAAGTATTCAGGCTGACTCCAGTTACGGCAATAAAATATTTGTTTGCCGCCTGATCTGAACAAATGTGGTCGTATAAGCACGGTGTCTGCGTCGATAACGAGATAAAATTTTTGGGAAACCTTCGAGCTGCCTCCAAATTTTAACAGCTGCTGGAACAGCCAGCCGGATCGGTCCCATTTACGGGAGCTGTAATGGATATTTTTTTTGGTTATCGGCAGGACGGTATTTTCATGAACAAAGATACAATTCTTCCGTGCGCAGAGGCTTTTGATCCGTTCGCTGTCCGGGGATACAATCATAATTTTCCCGATGGGATGCATCACATATTTTCTTACACTGTCAATAACGTAAGGTAACGTAGCTAAATCCTTATCAATGGCAGGGATGAGCACATCGATCTTCGTGCGGCTGCGCCGCTGAATCCGGGTTGCACTGGACATTTGGTCAACTCCATCGGCTATTGGTTTTGGGCGAAAGCGCTTGTGAGCCGATAATTATTGGACTCCACGCCACAGCCCTCTATGAATTAAGAGTATGTGGATGCAGCAGGTGGCGTTCCGAATAAGTCATGCAACTTTGGCCCAATTGCGCTAAAATGAAATCAAAGATGTTAAGGAGCCAAATATCTATGTTTAAGGAACAAGAGGCGAGACGTAATATTGGGATATTTGCTCATGTGGATGCAGGGAAAACGACGACGACGGAGCAGATGCTATATCAGAGCGGCCGCATTCGCACGCTGGGCAGCGTAGATACAGGAACGGCACAGACCGATTCGCTGGATGTGGAGCGGGAGCGGGGTATTTCTGTAAGGGCTTCCGTTACACGCTTATCCTGGCAGGGGGTTTCGATCAATCTGGTGGATACGCCAGGGCATGTCGATTTTCTATCCGAGGTCGAACGGTCACTGCGTGTGATGGATGGTGCGGTTTTGATTATTTCAGCCGTGGAGGGTGTGCAGTCGCAGACGGAGGTCATCTGGCAGGCTCTGCGTGATATGCGAATGCCTACGATTATATATATGAATAAAATGGATCGGGTAGGTGCAGATCCGCTCGCTGTTATGGAGCAAATTCGATGTCTGCTCACTCCCGGTGCAGTACCGATTCAAGCTCCAAATGGGGTTGAGGATACCTTTGTCGGTCCGGTTGATCTGCTGGATGTGAGCAGGACCGAATGTGAGGCATGGGCAGACCCTTACAGGAAGCTACTTGTCGAGTATGCAGCTGAGCAGGATGATACATTGATGCTGCAGTATATGGATACGGAGGATGTGCGTACCGCAGGGCTGCTGCCTGTCCTCCTTGATTCGGTACAACGTTCGCACTGTGTGCCTATATGCTTTGGGGCTTCGAATCGGGGCATGGGTGTAGCACAGCTGATGGACATGATGGTGCATCTGCTGCCAGCTCCTGCAGGTGTCAATGAGGCGGAGCTTTCCGGAATCGTCTTCAAGCTGGAAAAGGACGCGACGATGGGACGTATCGCTCACGTGCGCCTCTATAACGGGGTGATCCGCAATCGCGATACAGTGCCTAATCATACGCTTGGCATTGAGGAAAAGGTTACACAGATTCGTAAAGTAGAGGGACAGAAGACGATAGATACAGGGATTTTGCAGGCGGGCGATATCGCTTCTGTATACGGCTGGAGCCGGGCAAGAATTGGCGATATTATAGGTTCTCCGAAGGGCGTGCCGGGAGAGCAGCGGTTGGCGGTTCCACTGCTCACTGTGCAAGTGCATTGGCGCAATGAAGCCGAATATCCGGCAGTCGTAGCTGCCATGCAGGAGTTGGCTGATGAAGACCCTTTGCTGGATCTGCAGTGGCTGCAGGATGAGCGGGAGCTGCATCTCAAGGTTATGGGACGCATTCAGATGGAGATCATTACACATCTGCTAAGCAGCCGGTTCGGACTCGTTGTCACGCTGGGCGAACCATCGGTGATCTATAAAGAAACACCCGTACATGCGGGGGAAGGTTTTATGGCTTATACGATGCCTAAGCCCTGCTGGGCCATTTTGCGATTTCGGATCGAGCCTGGAGCCAGAGGTAGCGGGCTGCGGTACAGCTCGATAGTCAGAAATGAGCATCTGCTGGAACGGTATCAGAATGAAGTGGCACGGCGAGTGCCGATTGCTCTGGAGCAAGGATTGAGGGGATGGGAGGTCACGGATTTAATCATCACGCTGGTCGAAGGCGAGCATCATGTATGGCATACGCATCCGCTGGATTTTGTTATTGCGACCCCGATGGGGATTATGGACGGATTAGCCAACACCGGCACGAAGCTGCTGGAGCCGATGCTACGGTTTCGCTTGTCCTCACCGGAGGAATACGGCGGCAAGCTGATGAATGAGCTCGTGCTGATGCGTGGTCAGTTTGATACTCCCGTGCTGCGGAATGGACGGATGGACATAGAAGGTATACTTCCTGTCGCGACATCGCTTGATTTCCCTTCACGGCTCGGCTCACTGACCAAGGGGCGAGGGACGTTATCCGTGTTTTTTGCAGGTTATCAGGATTGTCCACCGGAGGTAGAGGTGGAACGTCAACGAAGAGGGGTTAACCCGCTCGATCAGTCCAAGTATATTCTTGCTGTTCGGAATGCGCTTACACAGCTGTAAAGAAGCCAAGAGAATGACATCCATTCAAGATGAAGGAACGAGGCGCTTTTTGCATGATACAGTCCTATGTACTGCTGATTTTGTGCGTGATCTGTTGGGGCAGTAACTTCGTATTTGGCTCGATGCTGGTTCATGAGTTTCCGCCGCTATTGTTGTCGGCTTTTCGATTAACGGCGACTTCGATTTGCCTGCTCAGCTATGCTTGGGGTACACGGAAGCTGGGTAAGCTGTCCCTTCGGGATTGGAAGCTGCTGGTTCCGCTCGCTATTTTCGGAACACTGCTCAACCAAACGGCGTTTTTTACCGGTCTTCAAACTGTTGATGCGACGACAGCTTCGTTGATTTTATCGTTGGCTCCGCTGACGATTGCTTTGCTGGCAAGGATTTTTCTGAAAGAATTAATTACCAAGCAAATGCTGGTGGGCTCTGTGATTGCGATTACTGGTATTTTCTTTGTGGTAGGCAGATCAGATGGTCTTCAGATTTCCATAGGGATGCTGTATGTTTTTATAGCGATGTTCACCTTCTCCGTGTCCGTCATTATTATGCGTAAGCTGACGGAGCGAATGGGGGCGTTTACCGCTACTGTGTATTCGACGGTTATCGGCTCGAGCCTGGTCATACCGGTAGCACTGATCAAAGAACCGCTTCATCAGGTGAGCCCGCATCTGTGGGCTTGGGTGCTGTTGTTTGCAACAGGCATTGTGATGCAGGGTGTTTGCTCGGTCATTTGGAATATCCAGTTAACGCGGGTAGGGGCGGGCAAGGCATCGGTGTTTTTGAATTTACAACCGTTTGTCGCAATGCTTGTGGGATTCCTGCTCCTTGGCACTGCGGTGTCTATCGTCCAGGTCGTCGGTGCCCTGCTCATTGTGGGTGGAGTGGTGCTGGCGACACTGCAAAGAAGGGTTAAGATTGATGGTGTCGGCAGGACGAGGGCTAAACCGGATTCTGTAAACAAGCTGATGTAGTGTATAGTGACTAAAATCAAGGAGTCAAAGTGGAAAATCTAATAATTAACGGGAAAACAGGAGAAAACATAACTTCATGGTGGGAGTGAGTTCCTTGAATCGGTTGATTCGATCCATCCAGCCCAACTCGTTAAAGTATCGCCTATTCTTTGCGTTCCTGCTTCTCATCATTTTGCCTTTTTTCGCTTTGCAGGTAAGGAACCATACACAGGTTGAACGCTTGTATGAATATCGGATCAGTGAGCAAAGCCAAAATCAGCTCGATCAAATGAAGCAATCCTTCGAACAGATCAAGAGCCAAATGCTGTTAGCCGCCCTGCAGTTGGAGAAGGAATCTACAGTCCAAGCTGCACTGAAGAAAGAAACGGATCCCGGAGCGATGCTCCCTTCTCAGTCGGGAATTATAGCTCCTGCCGGGTCGGGTAAAGAGGACGGTATCGTGGAGATTCTAACGGTATTCAAAAACAGGATGCTCCCGGTCGGTGAGCATCTCCACTATTCGCTCACCGACCTGCGCGGACATCTCTATGTTTCCTATGAACCGAAATCGAATGCGACCTATGGAACCTTTATGGAACAGCCTGCAGTGAAGAATCTGTTTGCGGGTCAGGAGCCGTATGCCTGGGTTACCGATGCAACTAATGATATGCAAACGAATGCTTATGAAAGCTCTCCGCTTATATCACTATATATGGTGTTCAAGGATGAGGACAATCATGCCGTAGGCTTACTGCGTGTTGGCTTTGCTTATCAGGGATGGCTGAAAAAGAATATGAGCAACTTCCTGATCCAACAGGACTATTACATTTTGAATGAAACCGGCCGGGTTGTATACGAGAGCAGACCTGACGGCATGCTTCCGGAGGATATCGGAGCTATCGTGAAGCGGCAGCAGGATAGCCTCGGCCGGAAGTACGAGGTGCATGAAGCCACTTCGTCGATAATTAACAGCAGCTATATCGGCTCTATGAATTGGTATTTGATCGCCCAGTTTCCGCTCGAGGTATTCTTCGGGGATATTCGTTCTATGAACCAGCAATTTTTCATAACCTTCGGGTTATTTACACTGCTATTTATCATCATTACTTTTTTTATCCTATCCACAATAACCAGGCCGCTTATGCTGTTGAAGAAGAAGATGTCCGAAATCATTGTGAAAAATTTCCTGACCTCCATTCCAACCGACAATTATAAAGGAGAGATTCTGGAAATTGCTGTAACGTTCAACAATATGGCCAAGGATTTGACCCAACTCGTGGACAGATTGAAGGTAGAGGAACGTCAAAAGGAAGCGATCCGGTTTCAAATGCTGTTGCAGCAGATGAATCCTCATTTTCTATTAAATACCCTCAATACGATCAAGTGGAATGTTTTGTCCAAAGGAGATCAAGCTAGCGCGGATATTTGTATCTCACTGGGCAAGCTGCTGGAGACAAGCTTAAACTCGGAAGCGGATCTAATTCATTTGCATGACGAATTGGAATTGATTGAGGCTTATGCCGCCATCCAAAATTTCCGTTATGACCAAAGGTTCGAGGTCCGTTACGAATATGAGGATTCCCTGCGTTATGCTTTGGTACCTAAGCTATCGCTTCAACCACTGGTAGAAAATGCGATACAACATGGCTTGGCAAAAATGAAAACGGGAGGGTGCATTCTGATACGGATCTATACGCATGTAAATAACCGTTTAATTCTGGAGGTCGAGGACAACGGCGCCGGTTTGTCTTACAAGCCTTCTGCCGACCCCCTAAGAAAGAGAAGTCGGATAGGTTTGAAAAATTTGAAAGAAAGACTGCAGCTTTTGTTCAGAACCACCGCTGATTTGGAATTGATCGAATTAGACAGGGGAACATTGGCACGTATGAGCCTCCCGCTTCTCATTTCGCCGCCCTATGAACATGGAGGACAAACACATGTGGAAGACCATAATCGTTGAGGACGAACCATTCGTTAGAAGGACGATTGTCCAATTGGTGGACTGGCGCGCCATGGGCTTTGAAATTGTCGGGGAAGCGGATGATGGGGAGATGGCGTTAGAGCAAATAAAGGCGCATCAACCTGATTTAGTCATCACCGATATCCTGATGCCAGGGATTAACGGCATCGAGTTGCTGCGTCTTGCGAAGGCTGAAGGCTTCGAAGGCGCATTTGTCATGCTGACCTGCATGAATGAATTTGAATATGCACGGCAAGCGTTGGAATATGGGGCAAGCGGCTATGTGCTGAAGCTGTCTATGAGCCAGGAGTCGATAAGTCTCACCTTGGACAAAGTAAAAGCTGAATTATCGCGAAAAGAACGGCAGCGATCAGAAGTAACCTTTAACCAAGCCTATACTGAGGCTTGGCATGCTTTTACGGCACATGGAGGCGAGTTGCAGAGCTTTGATTGGAAGCGGGAACCTGTATGGAGAGACCGCATGTACCGCTATTTATGTATTTGCTCAATACTTCACGGCAGCCGGGCACTTGACCAAGCACCGTATACGGATTGGTTTGGGATGACGAAGGACTCGATCCCGTCTGTACATTCGTTTACTTATTATGGGGTAACGAGTGTTTTCTGTTGGAGTGATAGTCCGCTAAAGCTGCAGATGGTTAAAGGTATATTGCCGCAAGGACCAGCGATTTGTTCGGGATTTGTCCCTGCTGAGCAATTCCCGGCAGTTTGGTTTGATGTACTTCGTCAGTTGAATTCGCACTGGTACAAGGGTCGTCCAGGACTTTACTGGCTTAACCCCGCAACCTTGATGCAGCCTGATTCGTCTCCATTCAACTGGAAGCAGGAAATGGAGCTGTATCATCATCTGGAAGAAGGGAAAATAACAGCAGCCTTGAAGCTGCTTCGTGAAGCTTGGACCGAAATGGAGCAAAAGCAGCCGCATTGGGTGAAGGTCAAAGAAATCGTTAGCCGTTTGGCTAATTGGCTCCAACGGCAATACCCTTCCATGCCGAAGGAAGCCCTGCGGCAAATGGCTGATAACGCCGGGCATGAGGAACTGCTCACGGTTGTGACCGACACCATTCAATTGCATTTGAAGGATCAGGCTAAGCGTAATCTTAGCCTTACGGACCATCCGGAGGTTAATGAGGCTATCCGTTATATTCACGAGCATTACGAAGAGAACGTGACGCTGAAGATAGTAGCTCAAGAGATTAACATGGATGAGAAGTATGTAAGCGGATTGTTTGCCAAAAAAGTAGGAGAGCCGATGATACAATATTTGCAGCGCGTCCGGGTGGATAAAGCGAAGCAGCTGCTGACGAAAACAGGGTTGACGGTGAACGAAATCGGCGAGCGGGTCGGCTTCGTGAACGCCAATTATTTCTATAAAATTTTTAAACGCAGGTCTGGGCTGACGCCGAACGATTACCGAAACCTGTATGGCGGCGAAGGCCAGACTGAAGAATAGGAGGAAGCCCAATATTCCGGTGACGGATATTGGGCTTTTTTTCCCTTGTACGGAATAAGTGGATTTTGTTCACTCTTTAAGAGGAGTTTGTTCATTATCGGAAAGCGATTGCACTGGTAATGTATGAAGTAGTTATTCCATCTTAAGGAGGTCGGGAATCATGAAACCCACTACAATCAGATCTGCGCCAACGATGTCCGCCTTGTCTCTACGGCTTCTACACCATGTTAAACAGCTGATGAGATTTAAAGCGCTGTATCTGATGATGCTGCCCGGCGTCGTTTACTATATCGTGTACCGGTATATTCCGATGTACGGTGTCGTCATCGCGTTTAAAGATTTTGACATTTTGGAAGGGATTCTGAGTAGCCCATGGGCTGACCCTTGGTACAAGCATTTTAAACAATTTTACGAATCGCCCTATTTTGCCGAACTGCTAGGCAATACTGTTTTAATTAGTATCTATAAGCTGGTATTTGGCATCGTTCCGCCAATTCTGCTCGCGCTGCTGCTGAACGAGTGCCGGACATACTGGTTCAAAACATTGATCCAAACCTTAAGTTACATGCCGCATTTCCTTTCGTGGATTATCATTTACGGAATTTCGCTGGTGCTCTTCTCGGAAAGCTCCGGTCTCATTAATTATTGGATTGTTAACAACGGAGGTAGCGCGATTCCGTTCATGACCTCCACAGAGTGGTTTCGAAGCCTTCTGGTTGGATCGGAAATTTGGCAGAATCTAGGATGGGGGGCGATTATTTATTTGGCTGCAATGACCGGCATAGATCCGACGCTGTATGAGGCGGCGCGTGTCGATGGAGCTTCCCGCATACGAATGATTTGGCATATTACTTTACCAGGTATTCGGCATGTCATCATCATGCTGTTGATACTAAAACTTGGCCATGTCATGGATGCAGGGTTTGAACAGATCTATATTTTTTACAATATTCACGTTTATCCGGTAGCGGATATTCTGGATACATGGGTATTCCGGACAGGCTTGGAACAGCTCAATTTCAGCCTGGCTTCTGCGGTGGGATTGTTTAAATCGGCGATTGGACTTGTGCTTGTGCTTGGTTCGAACTGGCTCGCCAAAAAATGGGGGCAAGGCATATGGTAAGAGGCACAGAAGACAAACTGTTTAATACTTTCATTTATATCATCTTGGGCCTTGTGGGTCTGGCGGCCGTCGTCCCTCTACTCTACGTAGTTTCCGTTTCTCTTACTCCGTATGGTGAAGTACTCCGAAACGGAGGCTACGTGCTGATCCCTAAAGCAGTCACCTTCCAGGCCTATATGAAGATACTGAGCGCCTCTGATATTTGGAGCTCATTCCGAGTTACGTTGTTCATTACCCTTGTCGGTACAGCTATTAGCTTGATTGTCACGATGCTGCTGGCCTATCCGCTCAGCCGTAAAGGGCTACCGTACCGCAAATGGTTTCTATTTATGATTGTATTAACGCTATTATTTAGCGGCGGTATCATACCTACCTATTTGATTGTCAAAAATACGGGGCTGCTGGACACCGTATGGGCGCTGATTCTTCCGAATGCGATCTGGAGCTTTAATGTGCTGATCATGAAAAGCTTCTTCGAGAATTTACCGGAAGAACTATTCGAATCAGCAAGGATTGATGGGGCAGGTGAATTCCGGATTCTTTGGCAGCTTGTTGTTCCATTGTCAATGCCTTCAATTATAACCATAGGATTATTTTATGCAGTTGGCCAATGGAACCAATTTTTCCAAGCTATTATGTATGTGACAGACCGCACGCTATTTCCGCTGCAGGTGGTGGTCAGAGAAATGCTGATGCTTTCCCAGCAAGCGATGGAAAATTCGGAAAATATGGTGCCGACGGTTACAATGCAGATGAGCGCTGTTGTGGTGGCCAGCCTGCCAATTATACTCGTGTATCCGTTCCTGCAAAAGCATCTCACCAAAGGCATGCTGCTAGGCTCAATAAAAGGTTGATCCCTGGGTAGGGTATCACGGGATTCTTAATCCCTTTCATATCAATCAACTCATTCATAGACGAAAGTAGGGGTAAGTATGAAAATGAAATTTTGGAACGCTTCAACAGGCATGTTCCTGGTGGGATCCTGCCTGTTGGCGGGCTGCTCAGGTGGAAGCCAGCCAGCTAAGGAAGGTGCTGCGGATGCGAAGAGTAAGGAGCCTGTGAAAATCAGCATGAGCTTAGAAGGAGCCGGTCTGCCGTCGCCTCAGGAGGACTGGATCAAAAAAGAACTCGATAAACGGTTGAACACCGATATTTCCGTAACCACGATTCAGGGTATGAATGACTATATGAATCAAATGAAAATACGCTCGGCGGCGGGGAATATGCCGGATTTGATGATGGTAGATCTGGCAACTCTCAATGACTTCGCCCAGAAGGGTCTGCTGCTGGATTTGACCCCCCATATGGACACAGATTTGAAGCAGGCCAAAGATTTTATGGGAGTTAACCTGCTGAAAAAGGGGATGGTTAACGGGAAAAATTATGCGATTACTCGAATTGCCGATGTACCGTTCTCTTCCTATTGGATTCGTCAGGACTGGCTTACTGCCTTGAATTTGAAAAAACCGACGACGTTGGAGGAGCTATATGCGGTCGGCAAAGCTTTTACCGAACAAGATCCCGATGGCAATGGCAAAAAGGATACTTATGGCTTTACGGGAGTGGAATTCAACACATTTGCCCCGATTCTTGGAAGCTATGGGTTGGGATTGCCCGGCAGCACCTACGTGAAGGACAACAAGCTTTTTAATGCCTACTACGACCCGAACATGCCGGCCGCATTGGAATATTTGAAAAAGCTAGTTACAGAAAATTTGGTCGAACCGCAATTTATGACCAATAAAGGCACGATGGCACGTGACCAAGCGATTCAAGGAAAAGCGGGCATTGTTTTCGCGGGCTGGACGGAGATAGGCAAGCAGGAGTTCATTGATCAATATAAAACAGTCAACCCGAAGGCAGACTGGGTACAGATGGAATCGCCTAAAGGTCCGAGTGGACAATTTGATTCCGCTTACGATATGGAGAAGCCTTCCAGATTACTTGTCATTCCCAAATCGGTCGATAAAAATCCGGAGAAATTGAAAAAGATTTTTGAATTACTGAATTACGTATCAGGAAAAGAAGGCAACCGGCTTGTCATGTATGGCATAGAAGGCAGGCATTATACCGTAAACGGGGATAAAATAGAATTGACTGAGGCGATGGCTAAAGAGGGTAATTATTTCCATTTGTATCAGATGACAGGTCGCCCTAATGAGGAATATTTGAAAGTTAAGTTTCCGAAGGAGGAAGCCTATATGAAGTTCGCATTGAAGCTTCCGCGTTTGAACAACATCGATAGTTCCATTATCCCTCCAGCTGGCTACAATGCCACGGATGCAGATCGCTACGGCAAGGAGGAAATTGTGAAGTTTATATATAATAAGCGTCCGTTAAGCGAATATCCGGCTTTTCTAAAAACGATGGAGGACACCTTCAAATACAAATTGCTGATGGATGAGGCGCAAAAACGTGCTAAAGAGCTGGAGTTTATCAAATAAGTAGGCTTGCTCATATGGTTTGAGGCGTGCTTCTAAAGGATTACAAAAAAATAGAGATGGAGTGTGGAATCATGACAAATTATACATTTCAAAAGGATGTAAGTGTTTACGACAGTACGGATATTTTGGTGGTGGGTGGAGGACCCGCTGGAGTGGCTGCAGCGATTTCGGCTGCCCGCCTGGGCAAAAAAACGATCCTGCTTGAACATACGGGACAATTGGGCGGAATGGGGACATTAGGCAATGTGAGTGTTTTTATGGGTGTCGGCAATGTGGTTGGGATTTACAGGGAGATCATTGCAGAAACGATGCCGGACCGGCTCCCCAAAACCCATACGGAATCCATCAAGCCGCAATTCGATCCTTTTATCATTCGTCATTATTTAAACCAGAAGCTGGCAAAGGAAGGCGTGAACGTATTGTATCATGCCAGCTTTGTAGGGGTAATCAAGAAGGACGGATTAGTCAGCGGCGTTGTAGTGAATACGCGGGAAGGCTTAATAGCGATTGAAGCAGGAATTGTAATCGACTGCACGGGAGACGCCAGAGTGGTGATCGATGCAGGTGCGCCTTATACAACCGGACGTGATGAAGATGGACTTACGCAGCCAATGACGCTGATGTTCATGATGCGAAACACAGGTAAGCCAGTAAAGCTTTATTTACCGGAGGATGGTTACTTTTACGAGCAAATATCTGAGCTTCCGCAGGGGCGTCGATTGTTTTGGGAGCAGGGGGATGAAGGGACTCTGCTGGTGAATATGACGCGTGTCAAAGGTAACGGAGCCAAGATAGAGGATATTAATTATGCAGAGAAAGAAGCGCTGCGCCAGGTGTTCTCGGTAGCTAATTACCTTCAGCGCAATGGATTTGAGAATTACGCATTAACTCACGTTCCAGGCCAGATAGGTGTCAGAGAGACGAATCAAATCAAAGGGCTGTATACCTTGACAGAGGAGGACGTCACCTCCGGTCGACGGTTCGATGATGTCGTAGCACAGACTAACTACGAAATCGACATCCACAGCCCGGACGGTAAGAAAGGCACGGATGAACGCCATGTCAGCGGATACGATATTCCATACCGTTGCCTGGTTCCTCAGGGAGTTTCTCGGCTGTTGGTAGCGGGAAGGTCAATCTCGGCCACGCATGTGGCGATGTCTTCGATGCGTGTGCAGGCGACCTGCTACGCAATGGGGCAAGCGGCAGGCGTAGCCGCGTCTCTAGCACTTGATGATCAATGTGAATTGGCCGATGTAGATATTTCCAAACTGCATTCAATACTGAAGGATCAGGACGTTATATTCTTGAAATAATCATGCATGCTGCTGTGCAGTACCACGATGAGATGAAGATGTAAGGGAACGAAGCTGAAGAAATTCTTCGGCTTTTTGTTTATTTATTAACATACCATTGATTTTGTCATGGATGCAGCGATACAATAATTATAAAATTTTAGATAATTAGGGGGTAACCTAGTGAAGGATCAAGTAGCATTAATTACAGGTTCTGCAACCGGAATAGGTAAAGCCGTCGCACTTCGTCTTGCCAGAGAGGGTGTCCATATAACGATCAATTATTCCAAATCGGACAAGGAAGCCGAAGAAACCCGGCAAGAAATTGAAGCGCTGGGCGTCAAATGTCTGTTATTTAAGGGTACCGTATCGGATGATTCGCTGGTGAGGCAGATGGTGCAGGCCACGATCAATGCTTTCGGGAGACTGGACATATTGGTGAATAATGCCGGAGTGACGGATTTTGTCAGCCATGATGATCTGGAAGGTCTCAAGGAAGAGTATTGGGATCGAGTGATGGATGTTAATGTGAAGGGGATGTTTTTCTGCTCACGTGCTGCATCGGCTGAGTTAAAGAAGAACAGAGGCTGTATCATCAATATCACATCGGTTGCAGGGCTTACTGGGCTTGGCAGCTCCATTGCGTATGCGGCTTCCAAAGCGGCGGCCAACAGTGTGACCAAATCATTGGCACGTGTGATGGCACCTGAAGTGCGTGTGAACAGCATAGCGCCTGGCATTGTGCAGACAAGATGGGTCGAAGGTCAGGAGGAGCATGTGAAGCGCTTGGGTGAAGGAACACCGCTGGGTAGAGTTGCCGCTCCTGAGGACGTGGCTGACGTGGTTTATGCGGTCATCGCGCACTCTCATTTTGTCACCGGTGAAATTATTAAAGTTGATGGCGGTATGTATATCTAGGAGACGGATCCCTTTTGCGTGCTAGTCGTATTTCTCATCGTCAATTCGGCTTCTGTTTTCAAGGATGAACTCTAGTTCGGTCTCGAAATTCAGCAGAAGCGGATCAGGCAGCACTTCGAGGATTTCCTTCACAACAGGTAATCCCATAGCTTCCTCAAGCGTTTGGGGCCGCTGCTCCAGCTCGTCAATCCAATCACGGACAGTCTCGATCCATACATAAAAAGAAGCTTGGAATTGATCTGCCGTTGACTCGGCTTCCTCACTATCCGACCCAGCCATCGAGTTCCAGTTTCTAATAACGGCAGCTAGTGCTTGCTTGATCTTCTCATTCATAGTGAGTCCTCCTGACATTTACCTGCGTTACACTAAATTATCATAGAGCAGCCTGAATGCAAAGCTAGAGTTCACAGCTTGGCAGGATAGGCTGCTCTTTTCTTATAACATAAGAATTTATAAGTTTTCAGCGGAGCTGAAGGATTCTTATGTTTCAAGAAAACCTACCTCTGAACCGTGGTCGCTCATCTTTGAATGGCCTCGATAGAGGTTTTCTTATGATTTGCTTTTCCACAGACGTTCAATTTGTTCAAGAGATTTACCTTTCGTTTCGGGAACGACTTTAGCACAGAAGATGACCCCTAATAATGAAATCACAGCAAACATCCAAAATGTTGCGGATGTTCCGATACCTTCAATAAGAGATGGGAAGGTTTGGGAAACAAGATAATCAGCCACCCATAAACATAGGGATGCGATGGCTGTAGCGCGGCCTCTGATTCGTGTAGGGAAAATTTCCGAAATCATGACCCATACGACCGGGCCCAACGAAATGGCAAAAGAGGCGACGTACAGAAGAATGAACAATAAAATCAGGTACCCAGGCACAGTATCGGAATGAAAGCCATAACCGACTATAAACAAGCAGATCGTCATGGAAATGGAGCCGATGAGCAGCAGCAGCCTCCGCCCGACTTTATCAATGAGCCAGAGTGCAATCAAGGTAAACACAAAATTGACAATGCCCACCCACACCGTTTGGCTTAGAGCGGTATCCGTCCCGGCACCCATTTGCTTGAAAATTTCCGGAGCATAGTACATGATCGCATTAATTCCGGTAATCTGTTGAAGAATGGCCAGAACGACTCCCACCAATAGTGGTATCCGAAGGGCAGGGCGAAACAACTCCCTGAGTGATGCTGTATCGTTGTCCTTCAAGTTCAGAATTTCCTGGAGGTCCGATTTTGCCGCTTCCTTGCCATTCATACGTTCAAGGACCTCCAGTGCGCGAACTTCCTGCTTTTGTTTCATCAGCCAGCGCGGTGTTTCCGGTATTAGCAGTAGGAGAAGCAAATAAATCACGCCCGGAGCAATGCCAAAACCAAGCATCCAACGCCAGCCATAAGCAATATCCCACGCTTCATCACCGAGTCCCGCAATAGTCGCATTAATAAAAAACGTCACGAATATGCCTGTAACAACGGCGAACTGGTAAATCGATACTAGACGTCCACGGTTTCTGGCTGGTGCGATTTCTGCAATATACAACGGAGACAATGTGGAAGCCATACCAACGCCCAGCCCTCCTATTATTCGGGCTATGATCAATCCGGTTACGCTGTTCGGTATTGCAGAACCAATCGAACCGACTACAAACAGGAAGGCGGACAGCATCAGTATTTTTTTGCGCCCGAATGTATCGCTCAATACTCCTGATAAGGCGGCACCTATCGCAGCCCCGACGATTAAACTTGAAACCATCCATCCCAGCATGCCTGCATGCAAATCGAACCGCTCTTTAATGAAGCCAATCGCGCCAGAAATAACAGCTGTGTCGTATCCAAACAGGAAACCGCCTATGGCCGCGATAATGGAATATAGTGTCGCAAATTGCGGAAAAGATTTACGCTTGGGGTTTGTAGTGGTCAACATCATATCTCCTTTACAATGGAAATGCCTGCAAATTGAAAACAAGAAGTAGTTTATTCTAACCCGTATTTCATCAAAATATTTGTATCTATATGACAAAGTAACTGCAATAATCAGCGTTTTTTTATTTATTGTTATACGATCGATCTACTAGGGTAAGAGCTCATAGAGCTGTGTTGCGAAGGGTACTAGATGAATTTAGTACTTTTTTTATGGATCTATTGTAGTAAAATGGAAATCAATCGAATATCACTGAGAACGGAGGGGAATTCATGGACGAATTTAAAGATCGGATGGTTTCGATCAAAGATAACCAGGCTGCGTTGATGAAGGAGTATCAGGCTTTAATCAATGAATACGAGTCTCATGATTTGATTCATGAAAACCAGATGCTTCGTCAGCAATACGAGGATTACAAAAGCCGATTATCTGAGCTGCAGGAGAAGTACAGGCATAAGGATGAAGAAAATGCCAAACTGCGAGTTTCCCTGAATGAGCAAATGCTGGATGAAAAGCTGAACCTGATCAAAGTGTCCCGTGAAAAGCTCAATACCTATTTCGCTGGCGCCGATCATGCTCATATGAATCGGTTGGCAGCCTTTGAAGCCGAAGCCAAGAAAAATGTCGACCAAATGATGCAGAGGGCCAACACAGAGCTGGGTGAGGAGAAGCAGGAAATCCTTAACAGGATTGTGCAGCTTTCCAGCGAGCTTAATGAGCAAATCACCGCCCATCGCGAGCGGCTGGCTGAGCAGGAGCGGCAGCGGCGTCAGGACGTTAAGGGCGGGTTTGACCGCTTGGAGGCTGAAGGGGTCAGCGAAGAGGTGATGCAGAAGCGCATCAAGCAAAACCAGTTTGAAATGAAAATCGGCTTGAATTGGATCAATAAGCTCGGTATTCTGTTAATTATTCTCGGAGTGGGCGCTGCTTTTCGATACACCTATTCCACCTGGTTTAATGACTATATGAAGGGCAGTGTGTTTTTCCTGCTGGGAGCGCTGCTGCTGGTAGGTGGAGAATGGCTGTTTCGCAAGCAAAAGCAAACGTTTGCGCTCGGGTTACTGGGCGGCGGGATTTCGATTTTGTATGGCTCGATCTTCTACAGCTATTTTTTACTTCATATTATAGATCTTTACGCCGGATTAACGCTGTCTGTGCTCGTTTCCTTAACGGCCGTGCTCTTATCGCTGCGTTATCAGTCGCAAACGGTATGCGCATTGGGTCTGGTTGGCGGCTTTTTGCCGCTGTTTTCTTACGCTGGAGCGATTGGTTTGGAGGGAAACGCCATCTATGCCGCGATGGGTTATTTGTTCCTGCTGAATCTCGTTATTCTGCTGGTTTCATTCCGTAAGCGGTGGACGATTATCAGCTATATCAGCTTTGCGTTTAATGCCCCCTCCATGATCGCTCTGGTGCTGTACGCACCAAGTGAAGCTGTAGGCATGCTCTACTCCGTGCTGACCTTTGTGATGTACGTGGGTGTCACCTTGGCTTATCCATTTCGATATCAAGCAAAGCTGTCGATCGGAGACGTATGTCTGCTGGCGCTTAATACATTAATCAGCTGTGGCATTCTGTATGGCCTGATGGGCAAAGCTGGATTGCAGGATTACATGGGCTTGCTGGCGCTGATTTTCTGCTTGATCTACATTGGCTTGGGCCGATTTATCGAGAAGGTCATGCAGCAGGAAAAAGCGACGATGATGCTGTTCTATGCGACCTCGCTGACGTTCGCCGTCCTGATGATTCCGTTTCAGCTGGGTGTTCAGTGGCTGGCGATGGGCTGGCTTATCGAAGGTGTCATTCTGATCATGTTCGGCCGCATTAACGGTTTGAATAAGCTGGAGGGAGCGGGCTGGGGTATATTCCTGCTGTGTCTGGGTTCCTTTTACTTATGGGATGCGGCGCTGCTTGAAGTACTGCTGTCCAAAGGCCGGTATTTTGATATCAAATACAGCTCTGTGATGATCGGCATGCTGCTGGTTATGCTGTTCTATGCTGTTGGTATCCATCGTGGGCAAGGCAACCCTCAAGAACCTTTGCGGTCGGCACACCCTATCGTCCGTCATGGTTTAACAGGCTTTAAATATTTCACGCTCGCGAATCTGTGGGTATTTCTGTTGATCGAGAGCAATAAGCTGTATGAGCATTGGGTGCCCTATAGATGGGTTCAATATGACTTTTACGAGCTGCTTATGGCGGCGATGATCACGATAGGGCTTGCTTATGGGCTGAGTCGAACGGCTGTGCTTTATGATAGGATCGTCAAATATTTCAGCTGGTTTCTATACATGATCGGGTATATCCTGTGTCTGGTTATTACAGTAGGAGAACCTGTGCTGCAGCCAAGCTATATGGATAATACGGCAGCCGACTATTTTGCCTTGGTACTGCTAATCGGGTTTCATGTGCTTGTATTTTTCAGTGCACGCGATTTCCTGCTTGCCGCACTTCGCCGCACGTATACCAATTCGGAGCTGTATCCGGTCATACTCGGTGTATATTTGCTCGGGATTACGACCGCGTTCCTTGATGTCCAGCTTCGTTTAGGCGACATCAGCCTGATGTTCAGCTTCCTGTACCTGCTGCTGGCTATCAGCTATATCGTATATGGATTCCGTTACAAATATGTATATATTCGCAGGCTCGGCCTCGGGTTGACGCTGTTTGCAACTGCCAAGCTGGTCTTCTACGATCTCAGCTTCATGTCGTCCGGCGGCAAGATGGTAGGCTACTTCTGCTTCGGTCTTGTACTGTTGGGTATTTCCTATGGCTATCAAAAGGTATCGAGTAAGCTGGAGGTGCCGCCTAATGATCACAATCCATCACAGCTGGCTCCCAAAGAGTAGTCTCATCAAGGTCATGGTCATCACGACTTTGGTGATCAGCGTGCTGCTCTGCCTCAGCAGCACCGGGTTCGCCGCGGAAGCTGCCAACCCTAGCAATTGGCGGTATGCGAAACCGATTGAGCTGCAGGGGAGCGGTAAATATGGGGCGCTGTTTCTGGATGACGAAGTGTATAAAGGCGCACGTGAGGATCTGGGCGACCTGCGGATTATGGATGATAAGGGACAATTCGTCCCTTATTATGTGGACAGTGGTGCTGCCAAGGCTGTGAATACACAGGTTGTCTATAAATCGAATGTGATCGATACGGTCAAGAAGAATAACGATACCTTGATCGATTTTCGAATTTCTCCGATTGATGCTACCAAGGATATACAAGGCAATGGGGTAGTACTGAGTCTGCCCGAGCAAGCCTTTCTCAAACATCTGGAGCTTTACGGTAGCTACGACGGCAATCAATGGGAGCTGCTGCACAAAGATTATGTGTATCGGACCGAGCAATTGGAGAAAAATACAGTGGTGCTCGACAAGACGGTGAAATTCACTTACTATCGTGTAAAGATTATCGATAATGTTGAAAATCTGGCATTCCCGCAGCTGCAGCTGATACACCGTACACGTGCAACGAGCTGGCAGGAATTTGCCAAGACAACCTCGCTGCTCTATGACACGAAGCAGGAACAGGGACAGACGTTATTGCAGGTTCGCAACGATAATCGGCTGCGGATTACGAAGGTGCAGTTGGAAGCGCAAGGAAGCTTTCGACGTTCCTATACGGTACAGACGGCAGATGGGCAGGATGTTCCTATCGAGGGAAAGCGGGAGCTTTATCGTCTTGACTTCAAGGATGTGCAGCTGCAAAATACGACGATAGTCGGGGCTGTGCCGATCACGAATCCAGCATTTACGATCAAAATCAATAATCAGGATAATGCGCCAATCCAGCTCACCGGCTTGAAGGTAGACTATGTGATCGATAAGCTGGTATTCGAGCGCCAAGAGGGACGAACGTACCAGTTGGTGTATGGAAATAGCGGCGCAGGTAAGCCAAGCTATGATATCGCCAGCTTCCGAACACAGATTGAGCAGGAGAATCCGACTCTTGCCAAGCTGGCGGTACAGACCGAAGCCCCTGAGGTAGCTCGTGGAGGGCAAGCGAATTCATCATGGTTCCAGACCAAAGCAGGATTTAATATGATTATTATTGCCGTATCCGTGCTGCTGGCTGTTATACTGGGTATGAAGCTAAGCAGGTCCAAAAGATAGTAGCAATTGCCATAAACCTACACATCGATCAAGGAGGAACAGGGAATTGAGCATTCATATCAAGCAGGTCATTGAAGTTTTGGACAAGGTGAGGGCAAACAATCCGCTTGTTCACAATATTACGAACGTGGTTGTCACCAATTTTACCGCTAATGGGCTGTTGGCTCTTGGAGCTTCCCCGGTTATGGCCTATGCCAAGCAGGAGGTGGCGGATATGGCCAAGATCGCTGGAGCGCTTGTGTTAAATATGGGCACATTGGATAAAAAGGTGATACGCGCTATGCTCATTGCAGGCAAATCAGCGAATACGCATCAGGTTCCGGTAGTTTTCGACCCGGTTGGGGCGGGAGCGACACCTTACCGTACGGAATCTGCTCGGCTGATTATGAAGGAGCTGAAGGTCTCTGTACTCAGAGGTAATGCGGCAGAAGTCGCTAATGTGATCGGGGAAGCATCGACAATCAAGGGTGTAGATGCCGCAGGTTCAGACAACGGGAATGCGGCCGAGCTTGCTGTCCATGCGGCTCGTACTCTGGGCTGTGTCGTTGTTGTGACTGGCAAGGACGATTATGTTAGTGATGGAGAGACCAGTTATAAGGTAAGCAATGGCACACCGCTGCTAACGAAGGTGACAGGCACAGGCTGCCTGTTAAGTTCGATTATTGGCGCTTTTGCTGCGGTTGAGCCGGATCTGGTTCTGGCCTCAGCCGCCGCGCTGGCCTATTATGGAGTTGCTGCAGAAGCAGCAGTCGCCGTGTCCGGTGCGGATCGTCCGGGAGCTTTCCAAATCGAGCTGATTGATGCTTTGCATCGCACAGGTCAAGAGGCGCTGCAGCAGGGCGCTGTGATTCAGCAGCTGGTGTAGCTGGTGAATAACGAAGCGGAAGCGAAGTACGAGTAGTACGAACAACAGCCCTGCCATCATGAATGGTAGGGCTGTTGTTTGTGCGCATCCCGTTTGTGGTAATAATGTATATACAGACATTTCAAGCTGTGCAATCCATAGGGGAGGGAATCAGAATGAGAACAATTCAACTGTTGGTTCTGCTGCTGCTCGTCTTTACTTTCAATTCATCCATTCATACCGTGTACGCAGCCAATGTACCTGAACGCTCGGGAGCGGTGACAGACCCTGCCGGACTGTTTACTGTCGAACAGGTCAAACAATTGCGTGAAACCTTGCAGGATCAAAGCTTTGAGCTGGTTGTTGTTACAGCAAAAGGTTTGGATGAGGAAGCGATTCAGCAATTCGGCAATGATGTGTATAACACATGGAAGTTGGGAGCCAATCAACTGCTGCTTGTTGTCACCGACAAGCCTGGCACGGCCCAGCTGGTTTATGATAATGAACAGATGGCGAAGGCAGTATCGAGAACGGACGCAGGTAATGCGCAAGGGATTATTGATCTTCAATATAAACCGCTGGCGGCAAAAGGTAGCATGATCGAAGGTATCAAGAGTGTCAGCAACTATGTGAATGGTCTGAATGTGCCGGTTACCAAGGAACCGTCTCCACAGCCTGTCCCGAGTGGGGTAGGGGTGACACCACCCGTTCAGCCTTCGGCCTCAGAAGGGGCTCCTGGATCGGTGACTCCGGTCCCACCAAAAGGAGAAACACCAACAGCACCAGTTGCTTCCTCCCCATCGGGTCATGTTGGGGGAACGGGTGCATCGGATGGGGCGAACCCCAATTCCTCGTGGACAGCCTCAATAGTTACCATTATAGTGAGCATACTGATTGTAATCGGTGGTATTGTGTATATGATTATGATGAAACGTTCCCGGAGAACGTAATAAATCATTCTACAAACGGTACAACGATAACCACGCCATGTTCTGATGGGGTGGTTTTTTGTTTTCTATTGAACAGTTATTTATTTAATATATTATCCTCTAATACTGCCGATTTATCCCCGTAAACCTTTGTAATATGAATTTCTCCCCAATTGCACAGTGCGCTTAATATACTGTCCAGACTCCATCCATATTCACTCAGCTCATATTCAACCTTCGGCGGAATTTGATGATAAATAATTCGCGTAATGACCCCATCATCCTCTAGTTCCCGTAACTGCTGGGTGAGCATTTTTTGTGTAATTTCGGGCATCAGGCGTTTCAATTCACTGGTGCGCTTTTTACCATGAGTTAGATGGCACAGAATGACGCACTTCCATTTCCCACCTATGACTTCCAAAGTCGCTTCGACTGATATATTATATTTTTTTTTCAGCATGGTGATCCTCCTTATTTATAGGTACTAAAAAGTGCCTATAGTACTTATTGGAGCCTATAGAACTTAAAAGTACGTACTTTTAATTATTGTCCATATAGATCATAATAACATTTGTCGACTCGTTACCACAACATCAAACAAGAATAGGAGGTTATGAAATGGTCCTGGATAAAAGAAGAAGCACACTAGCGCTGCTGGCTTTGGCGGTCAGTGCATTTGCGATTGGAACCACCGAATTTATTAGTGTTGGCTTGCTACCACTCATAGCCGAAGATTTACAGGTATCTATGACAACCGCAGGGTTAACCGTTTCGATATATGCGTTAGGGGTCACCTTTGGGGCTCCGGTATTAACGGCTCTCACCTCTAGTATGTCACGTAAATCATTATTGCTATGGATTATGGTCGTTTTTATTATAGGTAATGGCATTGCGGTCAGTGCTACCAGTATTGGTGTGTTACTCTCAGCACGGGTCGTATCTGCGTTGGCCCATGGTATTTTTATGTCGATTGGCGCTACAATTGCTGCTGATTTGGTACCGGAAAACCGCAGAGCCAGCGCGATCGCGATTATGTTCACAGGGCTTACTGTAGCGACAGTGACAGGGGTTCCCTTTGGAACGTTCATCGGACAACAATTTGGCTGGCGCTTTGCCTTCCTCATTATTGTTGTCATTGGTATTATAGCCTTGGTGGCTAACAGCATTCTGGTTCCGTCGGATATCAGAAAAGGCGCGCGTACCACCTTGCGTGATCAGGTCAAGCTGGTTACGAATGGTCGGTTGCTGCTTGTCTTTATTATTACGGCACTTGGTTACGGTGGAACATTTGTAGTGTTTACCTATCTGTCTCCATTGCTGCAAGAGATAACCGGTTTTCAGGCAAAAACGGTTGCGATTATTTTGCTTGTCTATGGTATTGCGATAGCTATTGGGAACACGATCGGCGGCAAGCTGGCTAACCGCAATCCGATTCAGGCTTTATTTTATATGTTTCTTGTACAGGCAGTAGTGCTTGTGATCCTGACGTTCACGGCTCCATTTAAGGTAGCGGGTTTAATTACGCTTTTTGTCATGGGACTGTTTGCTTTTATGAACGTGCCGGGACTTCAGGTGTATGTCGTGACGCTGGCCCAACGTTTTGTACCGAGTGCGGTTGATGTGGCTTCTGCTATCAATATCGCCGCGTTTAATGTCGGAATTGCCCTCGGTTCCTTCCTGGGCGGGATGATCGCTGATTCTATTGGACTCATCCATACAGCATGGATAGGCGGAGTGATGGTTTTTGCAGCTATGCTTCTGACAGGGTGGAGCCGCGCTCTGGAACGAAAGGATCAGCAGGTTCAAAAAGCTCAAGCGGCTCAAGCCGTAATCGAATAACACAATATTTAAGCACACAACTCAGTAGATGCTTACGAAGTAAGTTTTCTATCGAAAACTCTTAGGAGGTTTATCCAGATGACGAACAACTTACAGGATACGATTACTTTGCATAACGGTACAGAAATGCCGTGGTTGGGGATTGGAGTATTTAAGGTAGAAGAAGGGCCGGAGCTGGTTCAAGCTGTGCAAACCGCGATTGGGCACGGCTACCGCAGCATAGACACAGCGGCTATTTATGGCAATGAGGCTGGTGTGGGGCAAGGCATCCGGGAAGGGATCGAGAAAGCGGGTATTGCCAGAGAAGCGGTATTCGTCACCTCTAAGGTATGGAATGCCGATTTAGGCTATGAAGCAACATTAGCGGCCTATGAAGATAGCCTGAATAAACTTGGTTTGGACTATTTGGATTTATACCTCATTCACTGGCCTGTTCAAGGTAAATATAAAGAGGCATGGAGAGCGCTTGAGACGTTGTACCAAGCAGGGCGAGTGAAAGCTATTGGTGTAAGTAATTTCCAGATCTATCATCTGGAAGACCTGATGAAGGATGCAGTCATCAAACCGATGGTGAATCAAGTAGAATTCCATCCGCGGTTAACCCAAAAGGAGCTTCAAGCATTTTGCCGACAGCACGATATTCAACTGGCTGCTTGGTCTCCTTTAATGCAAGGGCAGCTGTTGGATGATCCTGATCTGCAGGAGATCGCCACGCACTACGGTAAATCTGTCGCTCAAATTATTATCAGATGGGACCTGCAAAACGGTGTTGTGACTATCCCCAAATCTACCAAAGAGCATCGGATTGTTGAAAACGCCGCGGTGTTCGATTTTCAATTAACAGATGCCGATATGCAGCGAATAGATGGATTGAATCTCAACCAGCGAGTAGGCCCCGACCCTGACAACTTTGATTTCTAAAAAGGGATGCAAGGACGGCGGTACTGCGGGGATAAGCCTCTGATAATACCCTCAACCCTGCAGTAGACTCTTTATATAGCTCACACCTCCAAGTAATAATCCTGAGTAGTTGAGGGTTATTGCTTTTTCTATGTAAGCAGCCTGGATGTGGAACGATGTATTGACTTCTCTCCATTTTATATTTAAACTTAATCTAAATATAAAAAATAGAGGGTGAGCTTGCGATGACACGAAAAGGAACACTAACCATACAGCGCAAGACGATTTTGGATATCGTAACGATGGCAACAGATCATCCGACTGCTGCCGATGTGATGGAGAGGCTAAAGGAACGCGGCTGTCAGTTCGCCTATGCGACAGTGTACAACTCACTTCGCTATTTGACAGACGAAGGGATGATTCGCGAGCTGAAACTCGATGGAGACTCCAGCCGCTACGACGCGCGAACGGAAGATCATCAGCATATCGTCTGTGTTTCCTGTGGCCGGGTCGACGAGGTATTCACCGATGCACCGCAGGAGTGGCTGCACCGTGTAGCGGAAGAGACCGGCTATGATATACAAGAGCAGCAATATTTGTTTAAAGGAGTGTGTGCGGCATGCAAAATATCAACCAAACCGATCCATTGAGTCCGAGTTCGCAGTCGATTCCACAGCAATCGGTAGCAGCAGACTACCCGATGGATGGCGACTTTTGCGTCACCACACGAAGAATTATGATCATCAGTCCATGGCCAGCCTCGCTGCACAGCTTGGTTGGGGAATTGACGGTCAAATGCTATGATGTTCTCTTATTTCACCATGCCGATGATTCGGCACTCAATTTGCTGCAGGGTGATCTGCTGCTGATTGATCAGACACGGGGCAGTATGTCGGGTGAAGAGATTCAGCATTTGCGTGCGCGCGGCATTCCGATGTTGTCCCTGGTCAGTAAAGGAACGCCACCGAATCAGGTTGGGAGTGATTTCATTGTGTGGCCTTCATCGATGGAGGCTCTCGTGGAGCGTATCCAATCGTTCGATGCTCCAAGCAGCCGTCCCGTATTCGGTGGCAATGATCAATTGCAGCACAAAGATATCAGGATGGACTTGAAACGGATGGTTGTATCCCGTGGAGAGGTGCGAATTGATTTGACCAAAACCGAGTTTGATTTGCTGAAGGTACTGCTCAGTGCTGATGGCAGCGTGCTGTCACGGCAGACGATGATGGATCTGGTGTGGGGAGATCAATATTTTGGAGGCAGCAATACTGTAGATGCGCATATCAAAAGCCTGCGTCACAAGCTGGGCGACGATCCGAAGCATCCGCAATACATTGTTACCGTACGTGGTGTGGGTTACAGATTGACCGATTAAGCTCTTCATGAAACATTCACGATACCTTCATTATACCTTCATGCAGCTAACTTGCTTGAATGGTATTCTTTTTTTAGCAAGTTTTTAAACTTAGTCTAAATTTAATAAAGGGTCAAACGAGACCCCATACAAGGAGTGAAATACTATGTCCACAGCTGCAGCGAACGTCATCGTCTACACCGGTAACCATTGTCCCTATTGCAATCAGCTCAAAAAATATTTAAACGAGCAAAATATCGAGTTCGAAGAACGCAATGTCGAAACCAACGACCAATATGCTGACGAATTGCAAAATATGGGGATGAGCTCTATACCGGTAACCGTCATCGGTGAGCACACCATTCTCGGCATGAACACAACACGAATCAAAAAAGCATTAGCCGGAGAATAAGCTGTTGAACGACCATCTGTTTAACCCCAATATATAACCCAAATTAACGATCAGGAGGAACATCAAATGACATTACTGACACAACCATTTCCAGTCGTATCGCAAGCCAAAATAGGGGAAAAAGCTCCAAGCTTTAATTTACCCTCCACCAAAAATTTAACGACTCTAGAGGAAAATGTCGCTTTAGAGGATTATGCAGGCAAATGGCTGCTGTTCTTTTTCTGGCCTTATGATTTCACTTACGTATGTCCGACCGAAATTATCGCCTTCAGTGATCATGCCGCGGCATTCCGCGAGCTGGATTGCGAGATCGTAGGCGCATCTGTCGACAGCGTGTATACGCACCGTGCCTGGATTCAAACGCCGCGTGATCAGAGCGGTATCGGCAGCATCCAATATCCAATCGCCTCCGACTTTACGAAGGAAACCGCACGCGCCTACGGTATTCTGGACGAAGCTACAGGATCTGCGCACCGTGGATTGTTCATCATTGATCCAGAGGGTGTGCTGCGTTATCAAGTCGTCACCGATATGAATGTGGGCCGTAGTGTCGAGGAAACGCTTCGTATCCTGCAAGCACTGCAAGCTGGTGGCTTATGCCCTGCCAACTGGAAGCCAGGACAAAAGCTGCTCGGTAAATGACAGCTGTGCTCCGAGGATGAAGCAACTAGCTATGAGCAACAATGCACATTTACACGAAAAGGAGCTGCCGCGGCAGCTCCTTTTGCTTGTACACAATGATTCTATTCGCTCTGAATATACACATACCCGAGCATGTCCATATTCATAATCCTAACAATTAGCCTCCTATTAACTCACACTTGAACGCCGTAATGGATCTAATAAACGTGGGTACCGTTTTACAATGACAAGCCACAGCTGTGCAGCAATGAAAATCGAAGAATAAGTTCCACTTATTAAACCAAGAATCAGAGCGAGGGAAAAAGAATGCAGCCCCTCTCCCGCGAACCATTGGAGCGACATGGCGCAAATAAAGACAGTCAAAACCGTATAGATCGAACGACGCATAGTCTGCCACAGGCTTCGATTGACGAGCTCGTCCAAATCTGTAACGGTCCACGACGGAGTTCTTTTTAAATTCGTTCTAATCCGGTCGAAAATAACGATGGTATCGTTAATCGAATAACCGACGATCGTCAGGATGGCCGCAACGAAGGTAGGATCGATTTCAATCCGGAAGAAGGCGAATAGACTGACCGGAATGAGTACGTCATGAAGCAGAGCGACCACACAAGCAATACCAAATGACAATTGAAAGCGAATCGCCATGTAGATAACAACCCCACCCGAAGCTATGAGTAAAGCCAAGCCTGCTTTTTTCACCATTTCTTGTGCAATCACCGGGTCCACCGTAACATCCTGTTTACTAACCTGGTCCCCGTATTTGGCTTTAAGATCGGTTTCCATCGCCTTTAAGCGGTCTGCTGCGACCGGCCGATCAAACGTAGTTGTAGCGTACAGATTGCTGTCGCCGTATTTCGTCACGGGTTTCATTTCCGATTCAGGAGCATTTGTATGAATAATATCAGCTACTGCCTGCACCTCGAAAGGCGTACCAACATAGACATCCAGCCGCGTCCCCGATTTGAAATCCACACCAAGCGTGAGTCCTTTAGCCAGAGTGGTCCCCGTGCCGCAGAGCAGAATAAACAAGGATACATACAAAAACCATTTTTTTACCTTCACAATATCCCAAGAGATTTTAGCTGCTGCTTTTCCGGTATTGTTGCTGCGGATTCCATACCATGTTAAGTGATTGAACCATCCAGTGCTCAGCACGATCCAGAGGATACAACGCGTGCCGAATACGTTCGTAATCATGCTTGCAATAAGGGTCATGATCAAAATCAGGGAAAAACCTTGCACCGAGCTGCTTCCTGCGTTCAGCAAAACAACAGCGGCAATCAGCGTAGTCATATGAGCATCCAGAATCGTTATAAACGAATCCTTCTGTCCCTTGCGAAAAGCCGACAATACACTCTTGCCGTCATGCAATTCTTCTAGTATTCGCTCAGAAGTAATAATGTTGGCATCAACGGCCATGCCCACAGCTAGAATGAAGCCCGCGATACCAGGCAGCGTCAATGCTGCATTCATGAAATCAAGTACAACCAAACATAGATAAATAAATCCGACTAATGATAGGATGGCGACAAAACCCGGCAGCCGATAAACGACCAGCATAAAGACGCATATGAATAAAAAGGCGAGAAAACCGGCAAACAACGTTTGCTGTAAGGCCATTTCACCGAGAGAAGCGTTAACGGATACAACTTGTTTTTCGATCAATTTGGCAGGCAGTGAGCCCGCGTTGATCAGCTCCTTCAGCTCATTGGCAGATTCTGTCGTAAAGTTACCTTCGATGGTCGCAGTTCCGCCAGAAATGGGCTGCAGAATTCGGGGAAAAGAGATAACCTCATCATCCAGGGCGATAAGCAATAGTTGCCCCACATGGGCCTGCGTAGCTCGTACCAGCTTGTCGGGATCCAAAAAAGTCACGGTAATAACCGGCCTGTTGAGATTGTCGTAGTTCAGCTTCGCACCAACGGGCGCCAAATCCCGTCCATCCAAAAGTAATTCGCCCGACGAGCTTTTAAAGGTAAGATTAGCGGGTTTTCCGATTAATTGTCGAAGCTGCTCTTCATTGGCGGCTCCGGCAATTTTCACTCTGATCCGATCTGTACCTTCAATCGTAATTTCCGGCTCGGATACCTTGCTGATGTTGACTCGCTTATCTATCATTTGCTCCATTGCGATTAATAGATCTGCATTCAAGGTTTGCTGCGAATCCAACGGTTCCACCTGATACAAGATTTCAAAGCCGCCTTTTAAATCCGATCCGAGCTTGATATTGCTGACAACCGTAGAGGTAGTCGAAGCAACGAGGGAACCTATGCAAACCAGAAACAGAAATAACCCACACAATCGGGCCCATTTTTTCATATTTAATTCTCCTTTTTTCTAAGTTTAATTTAGAAGAAAAGGAGCACACCTAAATAACGGGATTTATATTTAATGGGGAATAGAAGTAGAAGTCGCTTGAGCATAGCGGCGAATGCATATAAATGAGGCATCAACAATTGGGAGGGAAACAAGGGATATATCATCATAAACAACAGGCAAAAGAATATAAAAATCGACATAGGGGAAGAAACGAGGTTTGAACTTTCTTTGAGTACAGCATCGTAATGTAGAGTGTGATCGATACTTGCAAGCAGTGCTTGTTCGGACTGAACGTTTTGATCCAATGAAATTCCAAAAGGCACGACGCAGCACAGACAAAGCATAATGGCAGTCAGCAACAATTTAGTGAATCTTCCCATGGGCTCACCTCCTTTAACTATCGATACTTACCAAGATTATAGTTATGGTAGTCGAATTATACGGACAAGTCAATCACTGGAAATAGCAAAGTGAAATGTGAAATTATTCACGACTCTGTGATCTTTGTCATAGTTTGGTTTCCAAATCATGTTTAATCTAAAGGTAGAACAACAAGATGGTGGCTGCAGCATGATGAGAAGAGTATAGGAGTGGATGATAACATGACAGCAAAAGAAGCGAAAAAGATTGAACAGCTTTCTGCTCAAGACGAAGTCAACCAGCTGGTGGCCAGAGCCAGGCAAGCACAGCAGCAATTTCTTCAGCTCGATCAAAACCAGGTAGATCAAGTTGTACAGCAAATGGCATTAGCTGGTATCGAAGGGCACATGCAGCTCGCCAAGCTTGCTGTCGAGGAAACAGGCCGCGGTGTCTATGAAGATAAAATTACAAAAAATTTATTTGCTACGGAGTACATCTACCACAGCATTAAAAATATCAAGACAGTTGGCGTGATTGAGGAAAATGCTTATGAGTACTACCAGCTGGTAGCCGAGCCCGTTGGCATTATTGCGGGAGTTACGCCAGTTACCAATCCGACGTCAACAACCATGTTCAAGTCATTAATTGCGACCAAAACCCGGAACCCGATCATCTTTGCCTTCCATCCATCCGCGCAGCAATCGAGTGCAGCGGCTGCAGCGACGTTACTTTCGGCGGCTGTTCAGGCGGGTGCGCCAGAGCATTGTATTCAATGGGTGAAGCATCCATCTGTTGAGGCTACCCAGTTGTTGATGAATCATCCTGATGTGGCACTGGTTCTTGCTACGGGAGGGTCTTCGATGGTGAAAGCTGCCTACAGCACCGGTAAGCCGGCTTTGGGTGTTGGACCCGGTAATGTTCCCTGCTTCATTGAGAAAACAGCGAACTTGCAGCAGGCTGTTCATGATTTGATCCTATCGAAGACGTTTGACAACGGTATGATTTGCGCTTCTGAGCAAGCCGTCATTATTGAGGACACGGTATATGTAGAAACCAGAAAATTGATGGCAGATTCGGGCTGTTACTTTTTGAATCCGGAAGAAATCGAAGCAGTTTCCAAATTGGTGATTAACCCCGAGAAATGTGCGGTTAACGCTGTGATTGTAGGTCAATCTGCTGCCGCAATTGCCGAGATGGCTGGCATTCAGGTGCCTGTGGCAACAAAAATGCTGGTTGCTGAGTTAGCTGGAGTCGGTGAGAAATTTCCGTTATCAGCTGAAAAGCTAAGCCCCGTGCTCGCATGCTACAAAGTGAAGAATGCTGAGCAAGGAATTGACCGGGCTGTGGAAGTTGTCAAATTTGGCGGTATGGGACATTCGTCCGTTATTCATTCTCAGAATGAGGAGGTCATCCAGGCATTCTCCAATAAGCTTCAAACAGGACGTGTTATTGTTAATTCGCCTTCCACTCACGGTGCAATCGGCGATATTTATAATACAAATCTGCCTTCCTTGACACTTGGCTGCGGCTCTTATGGTCATAACTCGACAACCTCCAACGTGAGCGCCGTGAATCTGATCAATGTGAAACGGATTGCTTACCGTACCGTCAATATGCAGTGGTTCAAAATACCCCCGAAGATTTATTTTGAAAAAGGGGCTACGCAATATTTAGAGAAAATGCCTGATATTACAAGAGTGATGATTGTTACGGATCCGATGATGGTGAAGCTGGGTTATGTAGAGCGCGTAGAATATTATTTGCGCAAGCGTCAGCTGCCCGTGTATATCGAGGTGTTCTCGGATGTGGAGCCGGACCCGTCCGTTGACACGGTGGAGCGTGGTCGGGCACAGATGGCCAGCTTCCAGCCGGACTGCATTATTGCTCTGGGTGGTGGATCACCGATGGATGCGGCGAAAGCGATGTGGCTGTTCTACGAATACCCCGATACCAGCTTTGATGCGTTAAAGCAAAAATTTATGGATATCCGTAAACGGGTGTACAAGTATCCGCGTCTGGGGCGCAAAGCCAAATTTGTTGCGATTCCCACAACCTCAGGCACAGGTTCGGAAGTAACATCCTTCGCTGTGATTACAGATAAGGACAAAGGAAATACCAAATACCCGCTTGCCGATTATGAGCTTACACCTGACGTTGCCATTATTGATCCTGATTATGTGTACAGCTTGCCTAAGACAGCGGTGGCCGACACGGGTATGGACGTTTTAACCCACGCGATTGAAGCCTATGTGTCTGTGATGGCTAATGATTACTCCGATGGTTTAGCGATGAAGGCAATCCAATTGGTATTTCAGAATCTTGAAAAGTCATTTGCTACCGGTGATCCTGCAGCGCGCGAGAAGATGCATAATGCCTCAACAATTGCCGGTATGGCCTTTGCGAACGCGTTCCTTGGTATTAATCACAGCCTGGCGCATAAATGGGGCGGAGAATACCACACAGCTCATGGACGTACCAATGCTATCTTGATGCCACATGTCATTCGCTATAATGCAAGTCAACCAACGAAGCTCACTTCGTTCCCGAAATACGATCATTTCATAGCAGATCAACGTTATGCCGAAATTGCGCGTATGCTCGGGCTTCCTGCGAAGACAACGGAAGAAGGAGTGAACAGTCTCATCCAGGCAGTACGCAGATTGAACACCGTTCTCGGTATTCCTGAGAAATTTCAGGATCTTGGATTCGATGGCGAGCAATTCGAGACGCGAGTCGATTACTTGGCGGATCGGGCGTTTGAAGATCAGTGCACAACAGCCAATCCAAGGATGCCGTTAGTGACAGAGTTAGCTGATATTTATCGGAATGCGTTTTACGGCAGGTTTTAATCGTGCAATAAGTACACATCAATACTTCAGGAGGTGCCATTATGGCGATACGAGAGGGCGATATACAGACAGACAGTTATTGGCGAGGGTTTGCCAAGGGGAAATGGGAAACGGCAATCGATGTTAAAGATTTTATCGATACCAATGTCACGGTGTATACAGGGGATTCGGCCTTTCTAAAGGGTCCGACGGCAGCGACGGAGGAGCTGTGGCGTATGGTTAGCGAGCTAACCCGCCAGGAGAGAGACAATGGAGGCGTTTTGGATATCGATGTCCAGACGGTGTCCACGATTACATCGCATGCGCCAGGGTATATTGCACAGAGCATAGAGAAAATTGTCGGCTTGCAAACCGATGCTCCGCTTAAGCGATCCGTACAACCCTTCGGCGGTATTCGCATGGTTATCGATGCATGTGAAGCTTATGGCTTCAAGCTGCCGGAAGAAATCATAAAGGTGTTTACAGATATTCGCAAAACGCATAACCAAGGTGTGTTCGACGCCTACACCACGGAGATGAAAACAGCACGTAAGGCTGCAATCATTACAGGTTTGCCAGATGCTTACGGACGTGGTCGCATTATTGGTGATTACCGGCGTGTTGCTCTGTATGGTGTAGACCGATTGATCAAGGAAAAGAAAAAGGATCTGCTGCAATTGGAAGTGGATTCGATCACTGAAGAGGTCATTCAGCTGCGCGAAGAGCTCTCCGAGCAAATTCGCAGTCTGGGCGAATTGAAACAGATGGCTACAACCTACGGCTATGATTTGGCTAAGCCGGCTATGAATGCCTGTGAGGCTGTGCAATGGTTGTACTTCGCTTACTTGGCTGCGATCAAGGAGCAGAATGGCGCGGCGATGAGTCTGGGACGCGTATCCAGCTTTCTGGACATTTATATCGAACGGGATTTACACGATGGGACGTTAACTGAAATGGAGGCGCAGGAGCTTGTTGATCATTTTGTCATGAAGCTTCGTATCGTTAAATTTTTACGTACACCCGACTATAATGAGCTTTTCAGTGGAGATCCGACCTGGGTCACTGAATCAATTGGTGGCATGGGACTGGACGGCAGAGCGCGCGTGACGAAAAATTCCTTCCGTTTCCTGCATACCTTGTACAATCTGGGTCCTGCCCCTGAGCCGAACCTGACTGTGCTATGGTCGACTCAGCTGCCTGATGGCTTCAAAGCTTACTGTGCCAAGGTATCCGTCGAAACCAGCTCGATCCAGTACGAAAATGATGATCTGATGCGGCCTTATTTTGGCGATGATTACGGTATTGCTTGCTGTGTATCTGCGATGCGCATAGGCAAGCAAATGCAGTTCTTCGGCGCCCGGGCCAATCTGGCTAAAGCTTTGCTTTATGCGATTAACGGTGGTGTGGATGAGAAGCTGGGCATACAGGTAGGCCCTCGTTTAGCACCCATGACTTCTGACGAGGTTCTAAACTTTGAAGAAGTGATGGAGAAATTCGATACCATGATGGAATGGCTGGCAAAGCTGTATGTGAACACACTTAACGTCATTCATTTTATGCATGATAAGTACTGCTATGAGCGGCTGGAGATGGCGCTGCACGATCGTGAAATTGTACGCACGATGGCTACGGGTATTGCGGGACTCTCCGTAGTTGCTGACTCGCTTAGCGCGATCAAGTATGCAAAGGTCCGCCCGATTCGCAATGAAAGCGGGATTGCCGTCGACTTTGAAATTGAAGGTGAATACCCGCAGTATGGCAATAATGATGACCGTGTGGATGCGATCGCTGTTCAATTGACGGAAACGTTCATGAACAAGATCAGGAAGCATAAGACGTACCGCGGCGCAGTGCCCACGATGTCTGTGCTGACCATTACCTCCAATGTCGTGTACGGGAAAAAAACAGGATGTACCCCGGATGGCCGCAAGGCAGGAGAGCCCTTCGCGCCAGGCGCCAATCCGATGCACGGACGTGACCGGAAGGGGGCGTTGGCATCCCTGGCTTCTGTAGCCAAGATTCCTTATGAGCACTGCCAGGACGGGATTTCTAATACGTTCTCTATCGTGCCAAAGGCTCTCGGTCGTGAGGAAGATACACGTATTTCCAATCTGGTTTCACTGCTCGATGGCTATATGGCTAATCTCGGTCATCATTTGAATATTAATGTATTTGACCGTGCACAGCTCCTGGATGCGATGGAGCACCCAGAGCAATATCCGCAATTGACGATTCGTGTTTCAGGCTACGCTGTTAACTTTATCAAGCTGACGAGAGAACAGCAGCTTGATGTGATACATCGTACCTTTCATGGCTCGATGTAAATAGAGAGGGGGACAGAGCGATGAAAGGACGCATACATTCCTTCGACACCTTTGGCACCGTTGATGGTCCGGGCATCCGCTTTGTTCTTTTCATGCAGGGCTGTGCACTGCAGTGCAAGTATTGTCATAATCCGGATTCATGGGAAATGAATGCGGGCAGGCAGATGGAAGTTGAGGAGATTCTTGGTGAGATCGAACCTTATCTGGAGTACTATCTCCGGTCAGGCGGAGGCATTACAGTGACGGGCGGAGAGCCGACGCTGCAGGCTGCTTTCGTAGCCCGTTTGTTTAGCGCATGTAAAGCTCGCTGGGGGCTGCATACTGTGCTGGATACGAACGGCTTTTGTGAGCCTGAGCATGCACAGGAGCTGTTGAAGGTGACCGATTTAGTGCTGCTGGACCTGAAAATGATCAATTCGGATAAGCATATCGCGCTTACGGCACAGCCTAATGATCGTATCAAGCGCTTTGCTCATTATTTAAATGAGATCCGAAAAAACATCTGGATTCGTCACGTGCTGGTACCCGGATTTACAGACGGGTATGAGGATCTAAGCGAGCTCGGTCAGTTCATCGGATCATTGAATAACGTTAATAAGCTGGAGCTGCTTCCTTATCACAGAATGGGTGTCTATAAATGGCAGCAATTGGGGAAAGAGTATCTGCTTGAGCATTGTCCGACACCAACAGACCAAGAAGTAACCAGAGCCAGAGACATTATTGATCTTGGTATACGAGCACGTCAAGCAGATATGAAAGGAATAGGGGATTAAAGGTTCAACTATCCATACGAACATATGTGTGGTATAGTCGGAATAGATATTTACCTCGAACTGCTATTCCTGATTAATGGACAGGTGATACGATGCAAGGGAACGAACCGACCCAGCCCACAACACCCGTGAACCCAGCAATTTCTGAAGATGTACCTACACCGGGCGTATCTACTAAGCCTCCATTGCCGATCATACAAATAGCGGTACGAGCCTTGGTGGAATATGTGTGCCGCAGCGGAAGCATCGATTCCGGATTTCGGACGGTCAGCTCGCTGACCGAAGGCACGAAGGCCCATCAGCATATACAAAAGCAGTATGGCGAGAACGACTTGAAGGAAGTATACCTGACAACGGAGATCCCTTATGGCGATCTCCTGTTTGTCATTGATGGTCGATGCGACGGGCTGCTGCTGTCCGAGGCTGCATACACGATTGATGAGATTAAATCGACTGCGATGTCCATCGCACTCATAACCGAGGACATGTTCCCGGTCCACTGGGCGCAAGCCAAATGTTATGCCTACATGTATGCTCGTGCGCAGGGGCTGGAACGGATGTGCGTTCAGCTTACCTATGTACAGGTGGATACCGAGCAGCAGAAACGGTTCGTCAAGGAGGCAGCATTTGAGGAGCTAGAGCAGCATATGCAGGAGATGATCCGGCAGTATGCCCCCTATGCGCAAATGCTGCAACGGCACGTACGGCAAAGGGATAGCAGTATCCGTGAGCTGCAATTCCCTTTTAAGGCTTATCGTGAAGGGCAGCGCAAGCTGGCAGGTGCTGTGTACCAATCGATAGAAACGGGAAGCAAGCTGTTCGCCAAAGCTCCCACAGGTACAGGGAAGACGATCTCGACGATCTTTCCTGCTGTCAAGGCGATGGGCATGGGGCTATTGCAGCGTGTTTTTTATGTGACCGCGAGAACGACGACAAGAACGGCAGCGGAGGAATCCTTTACACTCATGCAGAGAGCAGGGCTGCATATTCATACGGTGACACTGACTGCCAAGGATAAAATATGCTTCAAGGATGAGGTCAGGTGTACGAAGGTGCATTGCGAGTTCGCGGATGGCTACTATGATCGGATTAATGGCGCGCTGCTCGATATGTTAACGCACGAAACACTGATCAATCGGCCCATCATCGAGCAGTATGCCCGTAAGCATCGGGTGTGTCCATTTGAAATGTCACTGGATGCTGCCTATGCCGCAGATGTCATCATCTGTGATTATAATTATGTGTTTGATCCACGTGTATCCTTAAAAAGGCTGCTCGCCGAGCAGAAGAAGCAGACGGCAATCCTTGTCGACGAAGCTCACAATTTGGTTGATCGGGCGCGGGAAATGTTTTCAGGTGTGCTGTATAAATCGGACTTTTTGAATGTTCAGCGGGAATTCAAGGCACTTAATCAGAGTGTCAGCAAAGCGGCAAAAGCCGTCAATGAGCAGTTCATTTCACTCAGAAAACAAAGCACGGAACCCATTCGAATTACTCAGGAGCCTCCGCAGGCACTACTCGATGAGTTGGAACATTTTATTGTCCACGCGGAAAGGGAACTCTCCTCCCACGGAGGGACGTCGGACCATTCGCTGCTGCTGGATACGTATTTTGCCGCTCAGAGCTTTGTAAGGATTGCCAAGCTATATGATGAACGCTTTGTAACCTACGCCGAATGCACAAAAAGCGAGGTAGAGATCAAGCTGTTCTGCCTTGACCCTTCCTACCTGCTGCAGCAGATGGGCAAAGGCTACCGTTCTCATATCTTTTTCTCGGCAACACTGGCCCCCTTCGCTTATTTTATGAGAATGCTGGGAGCGGGGGAGGATGATTACACGGTATCGATCCCATCTCCTTTTTCCAAAGAACAGCTTGACGTATACATTCAACCGCTCTCGACCCGATATCAGGATCGTGAACGTACGAAAGCGCCACTCACACAGCTGCTAAGCCAATTGATGGACACTACGCCAGGCAATTATTTGTTCTTTTTCCCTTCCTACGCCTATATGAATGAGGTGTACGAGGCTTTTACAGCCTCAGCGCCCCATAGAAAAACAATTTTACAGCAGGCGGACATGACGGAGGAAGATCGCGATAGCTTTCTGGGGGCATTTGATGCAGACAATCGGGAAGCCTTTGCTGGATTTGCCGTGATGGGCGGAATTTTCTCGGAAGGGATCGATTTGGTCGGAGATCGTCTAACAGGTGTTGTGGTCGTAGGTGTAGGATTGCCGCAGCTGGGTCTGGAGCGTAATATCATCAAGGATTATTTCAATGCAGCGGGTCTTCATGGCTATGATTATGCTTATGTGTTTCCGGGAATGAACAAGGTACTGCAAGCCGGGGGAAGATTGATTCGCTCGGAGCAGGACCGCGGACTACTTATGCTGGTGGATGACCGCTATCTCCAGCCTCAATATCAACGTCTGCTGCCCGAGGAGTGGAGGCATTATACGGTGCTGTGATTAGATGGCGATACAGCAGGTCCGTAATAAATACCCTTACGAGAAAGAACAATTATAGTTAATATTTCCATATAAAAGGATTGACAGCACTTTACGCGCCATGTTAACTTACAATATATCCAATCGATCTTATTGACCAATCAACCCAAGTATCCCTAATCGTTCAGGAAAAGGAGGAGTCTACGATGAATAACATGAATACAAGCACAGTCCATCTACATTTTGGCGATCACAGATTTGCCCTTAATTTCATAGTTGATGACGTGGCCTTCCTGAACTTTGGACGCAAGAGATGCAGTTAACCCAACATGGGTATTGCTGGTGAATCCAAGGCTCATGTCACGTTTTTCGTGGCATGGGCCTTTATTATATAAGGCGCATCGCATACGAGCGGTGTGCTTTTTTGTATTTAGAGATAGGAGAGTGACTTATGATTGATGTGCTGCACAAGCTGGGATGGTTTTTTAAGCTGGAGCGCAAGCGGTATACCGTGGCGATTATCCTGCTCACCCTGGCAGGTATTCTGGAAATTATCCCGCCGATGCTGGTCGGGCGTACAGTGGACCTGATTCAGCTCGGACAAGTGACATGGCAAAGCATTACGATGACGCTGCTTCAGCTGGCGAGTATTCTGGTAGGTGTTTATGTGCTGGCGTACTTTTGGCATTATCAATTATTTGGGGGTTCCTTTGTAGTTGAACGCATGATGAGGTCAAGGCTGATGAGTCATTTTCTGAAAATGACACCAACGTTCTATGAACGGAACCGGACTGGGGACTTGATGGCACGCACGACCAACGACTTGAAAGCTGTCGCACAAACGGCCGGCTTCGGGATATTGACGTTTATTGATTCCACCTTGTGGATGGCTACCCTGCTTGTCACGATGACCGTGTTTGTATCATGGAAGCTGACGCTGGCCTCGATTATACCGCTCCCGATTATGGCGATTCTGGTCAGCCTGTACGGGAAGTGGATTCATCAGCGCTTTATGGACGCGCAAAATGCTTTTGGACATATGAACGATGAGGTGCTGGAAACGATCTCCGGTATCCGCGTAATCCGCGCCTACACCCAGGAGCGTGAGGCAGAGCGGGATTTTGCCAATATTACGCAGGATGTGCTGGATAAAAATTTGGCAGTTGCCCGAATCGATGCTTTATTTGAACCGACAATCAAAATATTGGTGGGAGCCAGCTACCTCATTGGTCTGGGCTATGGGGCTTATCTGGTTTATCATAATGAGCTGACGATTGGTGGTCTGGTCTCCTTTAATGTCTATCTCGGGATGCTGATCTGGCCGATGTTTGCCATCGGTGAGCTCATTAATGTGATGCAGCGGGGCAATGCCTCCCTTGATCGTGTACACGAAACATTGGGTTATAAGCCGGATGTTCCGGAGCCTATGGCGAGTGAGACAACAGGAGTTGAGCAGCCTGGGCAAATTGAATTCAACCATGTGACCTTTCGTTATCCGTCTTCCTTATCGGACAATCTGAGGGATATCTCGTTTAAGTTGAAGCAGGGCAATACGCTTGGCATTGCGGGTCGCACGGGCAGCGGCAAAACCACGCTCATCAAGCAGCTGCTGCGGGAGTATCCGGCCGGTCAGGGGTTAATCTCCATCTCGGGTATAACCATTGAACAATTGGATATGGATCAGTTGAAATCGTGGTACGGGTATGTGCCGCAGGAGCCCTTTTTATTTTCCAGAACGATTCGAAACAATATTTGCTTTGGTAACGATATCGCAGAAGAGGAATTGGATCGTGCTCTCCATGCAGCGGCACTCAGTAAGGATTTGGCTTATTTGCCGAATGGACTGGAGACGTTGGTGGGGGAAAAGGGTGTTGCTTTGTCTGGTGGACAAAAGCAGCGTGTATCCATTGCCCGAGCGCTTATTAAAAATCCGCCTATTCTGATGCTGGATGATGCATTGTCTGCCGTAGATGCGCGGACGGAGGCGGAGATTATTTCCAACGTCCGTTCACTGCGAGCTGATCAGACGACGATTATTGCGACCCATCGTTTGTCGGTCATTCGACATGCCGAATGGATTATCGTATTGGATTCAGGACGAATTATCGAGCAAGGCACACATGAACAACTGATGCAGCTGCAGGGCTGGTATCAGGAGCAGTATGAACGGCAGCAGTTCGAAGCCGAAGGAACCGAAGGCGGGTGATCAAAATGAGCTTGGACAAGGAACGTAATGCGAAGAAAACGAACAGCACTAATGATACAGAGGGAGAGCTAGCCCAAGAAACGCAGGCTGGCAGCTCTGAGCCATATGGCACACAGCCTCCTATCAAGGACAAACCGCAGCCGGATGGAACTGATCTCTTGCTGGAGCTGGATAAGGAACCGCCCAAGGGCAGTAAAACGGCGACGATCCGAAGGCTTATCGCCTATGCCTTTCATTATAAAAAGCAGCTGCTGATGGCGCTGATTATGCTGTCGGTCGCCGTAGGTACGGACCTGGCGGGACCGTTCATAGCCAAACGGATTATCGATGTGCACATTTCCGGTATCAGCAAGCCTTGGTATACGACGGGAGTGGAAGGACCGTACACGGTTGCTTTTGAGGGTGTCTTGTACAAAAGAGCGGATCACTTTGCAGTGAATGAAGCTCATGGCGGCGAGGTGCGAGTGCTCCAGGTCGGCAAGGATTATTACTTTATCGCGGAGCCGGTCAAGGCAGATGGTTTGCGAAGCATGACGACTGAAGGGAGGATTTCGATTGACAGCGGCACGAATGTCAGCACCTATCCCGCAAGAAGACTGAATACCGGGGAGCTTTTCCGCTTCTTCGAGCCGGAATTCGGTGGATTGATTCGCTTGTGCGGGTTTTATCTCGGTTTGCTTGTGGTATCGGCTCTGTTCTCTTATGGACAGCGTTATTTCCTGCAAGCTTCAGCTAACCGGATTATTCGCCGCATGCGGACGGATGTGTTCGGGCAAATTAATCGGCTGCCGATTCGTTATTTCGATAATCTGCCTGCAGGCAAGGTCGTATCGCGTGTCACGAATGATACCGAAGCGATCCGCGAGCTGTATGTGACAGTGCTGGCGAACTTTTTTACAGGAACGATTTATATGGCTGGAATTTTTCTGGCATTGTTCCTGCTGGATGTGCGGCTGGCGGCGATTTGTCTGTTTATCCTTCCACTGCTCGTGCTGTGGATTTACGTATATGGCAAATTTGCCAAGCGTTACAACCGGATTATCCGCGCGGCGGTCAGCGAGATTAACGGGATCGTGAATGAATCGATTCAGGGGATGCCGATTATTAAAGCTTTTCGCAAGGAAAAAAAGATGAGCAATGAGTTTGAAGCGTTCAACACCGAGCTGTATAAGTATCAAAACAAGCTGCTGAGCCTAAACTCATTAACCGGACATAATCTGGTCGGAGTACTCCGTAATTTGGCGTTCCTCTCACTCATTTGGTATTTTGGCGGGATGTCTTTAAGCGGACCGGAGCATGTGATCACGCTTGGGGTGATGTATGCCTTCGTGGATTATTTGAATCGATTGTTCAACCCGATTGTCAACATCGTGAACCAGCTTCCCAATCTGGAGACGGCTCTCGTCTCCGCGGAGCGGGTGTTCGAGCTGCTGGATGTAGAAGGAACCGACGTAGCAGACGGCAAGATGGACCGCTATCAAGGTCATGTGCGATTTGACGATGTATGGTTCGCCTACAAGGAGGGTGAATACGTACTGAAGGGCATATCCTTCGAGGCGATGAAGGGGCAGACGGTGGCGTTCGTCGGGCATACCGGCTCCGGGAAAAGCTCGATCATGAACCTGCTGTTCAGGTTCTATAACGCGGAGAAGGGCGCCATCACGATAGATGGGATGGACGTAAACCGCCTGCCTCAGCAGACGCTGCGTGAGCATATGGGGATTGTGCTGCAGGATCCGTATTTGTTTACTGGTACGATAGCCTCCAATGTGTCCTTGGATGATCCTTCCATATCGAGGCAGCAGGTGGAAGCAGCCCTGGAAGCTGTTGGTGCCAATCGTCTGCTTGAGCATTTGCCTCAAGGCATTGACGAGCCTGTTATTGAAAAAGGCAGCACGCTTTCTTCGGGACAGCGGCAGCTAATCTCGTTTGCACGCGCACTTGCCTTCAATCCGGCGATTCTGATTCTGGATGAAGCGACCTCGAACATTGATACGGAGACGGAGACCGTCATTCAAGAAGCATTGGAAGTTGTGAAGAAAGGGCGCACGACCTTCGTGATTGCCCATCGATTGTCAACGATCAAAAGCGCCGATTTGATTCTGGTGCTGGACCGTGGACAAATCGTCGAGCGTGGGTCTCATGATAGCCTGATGAGTCAACGCGGCAAATATTATCAGATGTACCGTATTCAGCAGGGCGAGCTGCTGCCCTCAATTTGATTTAAGGATGAATCCATCCGGGAATTGTTAATTTCGAAGTAGAGCAGGGGGCAGATTGCTGCCCCTTTGCCCATTGATTTCGACGTATTTGACAAGAACACTTCGCTAGAAATGCTGACTGAAGTGCGACTGGAAGAGATGGAAATAATTTATATTTATTAAATCGCCAACCACAACTTGCTATCCTTAATTATGTGTGGTAAGATGAACTTAATAAAGAATCCGTAACCAATATTCACATATTGCAAAGGGTTATCATGCAAGATGGAACCTTTCGCAATGTGTGAATTTTTTATTTGTGGTAAACAATAAAAACAGCATGTTAATAAAATTTTGGAGGTCATTACACATGGCACAAACAGGTACAGTTAAATGGTTTAACGCAGAAAAAGGATTTGGTTTTATCGAAGTTGAAGGTGGAAACGATGTATTCGTACATTTCTCCGCAATCACTGGCGAAGGCTTCAAGTCTTTGGACGAAGGTCAACAAGTAGAATTCAACGTTGTTCAAGGCAACCGTGGACCACAAGCTGAGAACGTTGTAAAATTGTAATTTAAAAAGCTTTACAAGCTGCCCTTAACCTACGTTGGGGGCAGATTTTTTTTGAGATCATCGAGGAGGCTCATCATGTATTTTCGAAAAAAATCGACTGAGGATATCCCTTTGGAAAATATCGCGATTTGGTCATGCGAGAATGAATCCTGCATGGGATGGATGCGAGATAATTTTGCGTTCGAATCGGCGCCTGTCTGTAGCTCGTGTCAAGCCCCTATGGTCAGTGGTATGAGAATGCTGCCTATGCTGTCCAATACGAACAGTAATTTCAAATCGCTCAAAAAAGGTGTTCAGATTTCGTAGTCTTCGATCAGATGGTGTCATTCTTGACGCTTGCTCATAATAAAGAAGGATCGCTCCAATAGGGCGATCCTTCTTTGCATTGCAAAAGCAAAAGTAAACAGGTATCGAAAATCGTGTTTTACACGGTAGTTTTGGAATCATAGCTGGAGGACCACTCATGGTATTCCTTCTCAGCTCGGGCTTTTTCATAGCCATAGCGCTCCTGAATTTTACCGATCAGCTTTTCGCGCTCACCGTCAATAACATCCATATCATCATTCGTCAGCTTCCCCCATTGCTTCTGGGTTTCGCCTTTGATTTGCTTCCATTTGCCTTTAAATACGTTGCTGTCCATCGTAATCACTCCTTTTATAGTTTGAATGGATCACCTTGCTGCTCAAGATACTATTACCCGTAAGCAGCTTTTATTAATCATGATGGGGTAACTGGGGCAGATGTGGAATTGTCGTTTACATTGTGTTTATATAAATAGGGTATGTTCTTCTTAACGAATCCAGATGGATAGGGAAAGGTTGATATATGATGAAGCAAGCAAACGGGACCAGTGGCTGGAGAGAGTTCATCCAGCTGATCTGGCAGACGAAGCCGCCGCTCCTGCTCATGGGTATTGCGCTCGCAATGAGCATGGGCTCTACATTGGTTGGATTAAGTATTCCGCTATTCACCAAAAATTTGGTCGATAGCTTTTCACTGGCCTCACTAGATCGAATTCATATCATTGGTTTGGCTGCGGCTTTTATTATGCAGGCGGTTGCTGCGGGTATCTCGATCTATTTGTTGAACCGTGCGGGTCAGACGGTGGTTGCATCACTGCGGGATCGGCTGTGGAAAAAGCATTTGCATTTGCCGATCGCCTACTATGATAAGAATCAAACCGGGGAGATGATCAGCCGGATCATTAATGATACTGGTATCGTCAAAGGGTTGATCACAGAGAATTTGACCAATCTCATAACAGGCTCGATCTCGATCATTGGCGCAATAGGGGTACTGCTGTATCTCGATTGGAAAATGACGCTGCTAATTATAATGGTCATTCCGCTCTCCATGCTGTTCCTAATGCCGTTGGGACGCCGTATGTACAAGATATCCAAAGGCTTGCAGGAGGAAACGGGCAAGTTCAATGCCGTGCTGGGGCGGGTATTGACTGAGATCCGATTGGTGAAGGTATCGAACGCAGAACGGGTTGAATACGACAACGGCAAGCAGGGGATCGATCATTTATTCCGATATGGCTTGCGTGAGGGCAGGATTCAAGCGTTCATTGCACCGCTGATGTATTTTGTGCTGATGTTGTTGTTCGTGACCATCGTTGGCTATGGGGGGCTGCGGGTATCCTCAGGCGAGCTGACGTCTGGAGATTTGGTAGCCTTTCTGTTGTATTTGTTTCAGATCGTCATGCCGATTACGCAGGTATCGAACTTCTTTACGCAGTTTCAGAAAGCGATGGGTGCTACTGAACGGATTATTGCGACCTTAAAGGTAAATGAAGAAGTGCTGGACAGTGGCGTTACCTTGCAGGACAGTCAGCGGGCGATTCGGCTGGAGAAGGTATCGTATGCCTACGAGTCCGGGGAGCCTGTGCTCAAAGATATAAGTCTGACGGTCGAGCCGGGTAAGGTGACGGCCATTGTCGGACCGAGCGGCGGTGGTAAAACGACGCTATTCTCACTGCTGGAGCGTTTCTATGAGCCACAGAGCGGGATAATTCGGATGGGCACGGAATCCGTCAATGAGATGTCCCTGAAGTCATGGCGAAGCCAGATCGGTTATGTATCTCAGGAAAGTCCGTTGATTGCCGGTACGATCCGCGATAATATTACGTACGGTACGGAGCGGGAAATCAGCGAGCAGGAATTGCAGCAGGCGGCGCGATTAGCCTACGCCGATGTATTCATAGATGAGCTGCCCAAACAGTACGAAACTGAGGTTGGGGAGCGGGGGATCAAGCTTTCCGGCGGGCAGCGGCAGCGAATTGCGATCGCAAGGGCACTGCTGCGTGATCCACAGATTTTGATGCTGGATGAGGCTACGTCCAGTCTGGACAGCATGTCAGAAGTTGTTGTGCAGAAGGCCTTGAAAAATGTGATGCAGGGCCGAACAACCATTGTGATTGCCCACCGGTTATCGACCGTGGTGGATGCCGATCAGATCGTATTTATCGAGAAGGGCAAAGTGACGGGCAGTGGCACACATGAAGAACTGTATCAGTCCCATTCGCTGTATCGCGACTTTGCCGATCAGCAGCTGCGTATGCAGCCATTGGTTTAAAACGAGAGGAATCTGTGTCTGATGAGCCTGATGACAAGGGAGGAGTATCACGATGCCTGTGATATTAGTTGTTGATGATGATCCGCATATCCGCGAGCTGGTGCGCCTGTTTTTGCAGCGGGCAGGATTCGATGTGCTGGAGGCCGCTGATGGGCGAGAAGCCCTCCTCAAGCTGGAGGGAGCCAAGGCGGATATGGTGATTCTGGATATTATGATGCCGAATATGGATGGCTGGGAGCTGTGCAGAGAGCTGAGGGAGCACTACGATATGCCGCTTTTAATGCTGACCGCCAAAGGTGAAACGACTCATAAGGTGAAAGGCTTCGAGCTTGGAACCGACGATTATTTGGTTAAGCCATTCGAGCCTGCCGAGCTTGTAGCGAGGGTGAAGGCGCTCTTGAAGCGGTACCGGGTAGCGGCTTCCCAGGAGGTGCAGATTGGTACGCTGTACATGAATCGTCATACGTTCGAGGTAAGGCTTGGAGATCAAGCTTTGACGCTGCCCTTAAAGGAGTTTGAGCTGCTGTTCAAGCTGGCCAGCTATCCCGGTCGAACCTTGTCACGGGAGCAGCTGATCGAGGACATTTGGGGTTACGATTTTCAAGGAAACGAACGTACACTTGATGTGCATATTAACCGCATCAGAGAGCGATTTACAGATGGGGATCCATTATTCAAAATCAGCACGATCCGCGGGCTGGGGTACAGGCTGGAGGGTGAAAGGTGAAGAAGGAGAGGCTGCGGCATTTTGCAAAGGGCGTGCTGGGTACGCTTGTGGCACTGCTGACTGAGGTGTCCTGTTGTGCTCTGGCGTATGCGATTACCTCCTGGTTTTATGCGTATAGGGGTATAGAGGTACCGGACCTGATCAGTCAGCTCATTAACGTGGCGCTGGGATCGATGTTCGCGATATCTATTATTCTCATCATCGGCTTCACAACAAGGCCCAAGCAGATGCACTTTATTCATGTTGTGATGGAGGCTATGAGGCAAATAAGTCAAGGGAATTTTAATGTCAGTCTGGACAAGACGAGCCGCCATCAAGGTCACTTCGAAGTGTTCGTCGACAGCATCAACCATATGGCGCAGCAATTAAAGCATATGGAGGCCATGCGCCAGGAATTTATCTCCAATGTATCGCACGAAATCCAATCACCGCTTACGAGCATCAACGGCTTTGCGCAGGCGCTGCAGCAAGATCATCTTAGCGAGGATGCGAGAAGGCATTATTTGCACATTATCGAGACAGAGAGCAGGCGCTTATCCAGGTTAAGCGACAACCTGCTGAAACTGACCTCGCTGGAATCTGAGCATTATCCTTACAGCCCTGGGCGGTATCGGCTTGATAAACAGCTGCGCAATCTGGTATTAGCCTGCGAGCCGCAATGGCTCAGCAAAAAGATCGACATGGACGTATCGCTGGTTGATATGGAGATTGTCGCAGATGAGGAGCTGTTGAGTCAGGTATGGGTTAATTTATTGTATAACAGTATCAAGTTTACACCGGATGGCGGTACGATTACGGTTCGCTTGGAGAAGGAACAGGATCAAGTTCTAGTCAGCATTTCCGATACCGGTATCGGGATTGCCGAAGAGGATCAGACACGAATCTTCGAACGTTTTTTTAAAGCGGATGTATCAAGGAACCGATCGGTCAGCGGCAGCGGACTGGGCTTATCTATCGTGCACAGGATTATAGAGATGCATCAAGGAGCGATTACTGTAGGGAGCAAGCTGGGGACAGGAACGACCATTACTGTTAAATTGCCGGAGACAGCAGAACAACCACAACCGCAATCCCCGGAATAAGGGAGGTCAAGAACAGGCCTTAAGTGAAGCTTCTGACCTGATTCCGCCCCTCCTGCTTAGCCTGATACAGAGCCTTGTCCGCCTTACTGATCAATGATTCCTTGTCCATCTGCGGATAAGGAATCATCGTGGCTACTCCAACACTAATTGTCACGACGCTCTTTATCGACGAGCCTTTATGCTGAATGGCTTCCGCTTCAACCGCTTCTCTAATTCTCTCTGCGATCAGAAAGGCATCCTGTCCATTCGTTTGAGGTAAAATAATTCCAAATTCTTCACCGCCATAACGCGCGACAAAATCAGGCTTTCGGTAAAGTGATTTTTGGGCTATGGAAGCTACCCGTTTCAAGCAAAAATCACCGCCCAGATGACCATAGGTATCGTTATACAGCTTGAAATAATCAATATCAAACATAATTAAGGATAACGCCTCCGAGCTGCGCTCCGCTCTTTTCCACTCACGTTCCAAATTTTCCTCAAAGGATCGTCGATTGGCAATTTCCGTTAACCCGTCAATCATGGATAGCTGGTGCAAAATACGGTTGGCCTCCAGCAGTTTTTCCTCCGCCTGCTTCTTTTCCGTAATATCCGTACCTATGCCCAGATAACCGGTAATTTGATGATCCTGATCTTTAATGGAGCTGACAATCATATTGACATGCAGGTGGCTCCCGTCTTTGCGTACGTAGGTCCATTCTTTTTGTTGAGAGTCCGAATGTTGGGAGAAATCGACCAGGACCTCAAATCCTTCAATCGGACGCTTGTGCAGACGACTTAATTGCTCGCTGTACTCCTGTATTTCGGATGGCAGGTGCAGTACATAAGGTGTATGCTTGCCAATCAACTCTTCCGCCTGATACCCGAAAAGTCGTTGTGCTCCTGTGTTGTAGAGATGAATAATACCTTTGGTATCCGTTGCGATAATGGCGACATCTTGTGCAGCATGGAGAAGCGTATCATATAACGTAAACAGGCTGCGGTAGCGTTGTTCGTTTTGTTCAACCGTAACGAGCAATTGATCGGACTTTTCAAGAAAGCGGATCAAATAAGCCGCCAGCAGGCCGCTGGCTAACACCATAGGCAAATAACAGGGCAATATTTCAGCGCTTTGTGCGGGTAACAGGATAGTGACAGATGATATCGCAAGCAGCATATTTAAGGAAATCGAGCCTAACCATGCCTTCCAATAATGGGTTACTTTTCGAAAAATCAGTACAGATACGAAGGAAACCACTAGGGCGTTGAATGTCCCCATAAGGGAGGAAGGGTTGATGCCTCCAAACAGCAGTAAGCGTCCAATCGATATGATCAACGTCGTTATCAGGGAAGAATAAAGGCCGCCAAAATAGGCAGAAACGACGATTGTATTGTTCCTGAAATCAAAAAATGTCTGAGGTGAAACACTCACACTAAAATACATAAGTACAACGCCGAACAGTCCATGTAGGACACCGACCTTGACTTTATTGGACAACGACGAGGATCGGGCTGTTGGTTGGAGTTTGAATAATCGGCTGGAGAAAAAAAGAAAAGTTGTCAGGAGCGCCAAATTGGATAATAATGTCTGGATCATAGCTGCAGCCACCTATCGTTGATGTAAGTAAATTTCACAGATATTGGAACTTATTCGACATGTTTCGCTTATATCCTCCGTTATTTTTCTGTTTTCTCAAATAAATTAATAATGGCAGAAAGTGCTGCAAAGTGGTTGATTAACTAACATAAAAAAGAGACGATGCCGGATACGGCATGTCTCGGATGAATGTGAAAGCCAGCTTTTTGTGACTTGTGTTTAAATGGTATTGACGGCAGAGCTGTTTGGATGGGGAGGACGTTCAGGTGAGAGCAGAGCAAGCATAGGTTGCTCCAGCCCTAAGATGCGGTTACGCAGCATCTCTGCAGCGATCATACTGTAGACCGTGCCATTGCCTCCGCAGGACAACGCATGAAAAATTCCGGGCTGCTCGGAAGTTTCTCCGAGAAAAGGAAGATCATCCGACGATTCGCCGAAGGTTCCACACCAAGCGTACTCAGCCTCCCATTGTTTATCGGGAAATAGTCCCCTAAGCTCTTCAAGCAGCAGCCTGGTGCGATTAAGCAGATAGTTTGCTTCGGATACCGGATCGGCTTGATCCTCATCCATACCGCCTGCAATAATTCTCCGATCGGGTGTGGTCCGGAAATAAAAGTAGGGACGTGCTGTTTCCCACATCATACAATCGTAAGGCCACGAAGCGGGTAGTGAATTTGCAGGGGTGACCAGAGCATAGGAGCGTTTGAGGATCGGCTTGATGCGTGAGGAGCTTTCAATTCCCGGGACATCGCTGACGGCGCGTACAACACGACTGGCGATAATTTCGCCAAAATCTGTCGTAATCACGAACTTGTCACCCATTCGTTGGACGCCCTCTACTACGGTGTTTTCATAGATATGTGCGCCTTTATGTGCAGCCTCGGCAATTAAACCGTGAGCAAATCGGATCGGATTGATTTCTGCATCCCCATGTGTCACGAGTGCGGCGGGTTTACGGATCGGCAGGTGGTGGCCTGTATTATGCGGTGAGCCCCATTCGACAGGAAAGCCGTGCTTTCGCAGCATCGAATATTCCTTGAACAATCGCGGAACATCGCTGGATGTACTGGCACAGTACAAGCTGCTGCGTACATGAAATCCTGTATCGTAGGGGATTTCATCCGCGAGCTTGTACAGACGGGTTAAAGCTTTACGACATTCTCCATAAAACTGGACAGCGTCCGTTTCACCAATTTTATCGGCAAGCTCGCTTAACATTTTATCATTCGAAAACTGCAGCAGCCCTGTATTCGCGGCCGTACTTCCTGAAGCTACACGCTGACTCTCAACCAATACGGCCGGAATGCCGGCTCTTGCCAGGACAGCTGCACATAATGCACCTGTGATGCCGCCCCCAATAATAGCAACCTCGGTCGTGATATGTCCTTGTAAAGCCGGATAGCTGGGTACATGCGACAAAGTTGTCGGCCAGTAGAGGCTGCCGCTGTGTAATTTGTGGGAATTGTTGATTTGCATCGTAAGTCCCCCCTCTTCATTAATGGTAATCATCTATAATAGCTGCCAAGTGGTAGGAAATGTAATGGATACATACAACTTTTAACCATTTCTCTCACTTACTGAAACTATTTTCATGAAAAATACTTGACAAAATCTACTTTTATATGCTTGCACCTTCATGAGGGTTGTACAAGAAGTCATGGCAACCGAAATGGGAATATCGTAATATAGAGGAAGGGAAATCGGAAACAGCGGGTGAAGAGCCTTTTCCGCAGGTGAGGAGAGATAACGAAGATGAAGCTTGAGAGAAAAGCCGTACACAAGCGTGCCGCCGGGAAGCCTTCAATCCGATATCGGATAGGTTTAGGGGTATTGAGTGTATTGGTATGTGCGGCTGTCATAGTATGGTTTCGGTCCCCGGTAATGGCACCAGATGCGAGCGGCTCCGTTACGGCGGTTAACCCCAAAGCCGAGGTTAAGAAACGGGAATTGCTCGATTTTCACATGGATAACTTGACTCAGGGCTGGGTCCGTTACACCGATGGAATGATGACTACCAAGGATGGCGGTGTCCATTGGCTGACGTCTGCGTCCGATTCTTCTACTCATGCTGTGTTGTCTTCAGAGTCCGTTGTTGTTAGTGATGAGACGGTAAGCTGGATGAGTGGCAAGGAGCAGAATCCGTCTGTCATACATGTACAGTCCACAGATTACAAGGTGCTCAAATCGCAGTTTCTGACCCGCAATGTAGGTTGGGTACAGCTGGAGAATGGGACGAATGCAGAGGCGCCGCTGTGGGTGACGATTGACGGGGGTGCGACCTGGCATCCTAAGGTGACTGCGGATATAGCCAAGGAAATGGATGCGGAGCGTGTGCGAATACAGGCAGCTGTGAAAGAGGCGGCTTTCTATAATGAGCAGGAAACCGCACAAAAGGCCATGGAGGCCCAGTGGGCGGTGCTGCCGGAAACAGCCTCACCAGGGGATGTGGTACTCGTACGGCATGGACAGCCGGGAGAAATCACATGGGAAGGGAAGACCTATAAGCTGGAGCCCTTCGGTGCAGGCTATTTCACTTATTTGCCGATGTCGCTTGCGATCAAGCCGGGCAGCTACCCGATTGGTGACAGCATGCTAACCATCAAGGCCAAAAAGTTCCAAACTCAATACCTGCAGGTCACCAAGCAAATGGAAACCATGAAGCAGGAAACCAAACGTATTGATGAGGATCAGAAGAAAATCGATAAAGCACGGAGTGAGTCTCAAGGCGAGTTTCTGTTCAGCACGAACTTTATTAAGCCGATAGAAGGGATTTTAACAACACCCTATGGCTATACCCGTTATGTGAATGGGAAATTCGATAGCAGTCATCGCGCGCTAGATCTCGCAGCCAAGGAGGGTACGCCGATCAAAGCGACGAATGATGGCATAGTTGCCTTGTCGGAGCTGCTCTATTTAACAGGAAACTCGATTTACATCGATCATGGCATGGGCTTGTTTTCGCAATATGCGCATTTGTCCGAGCTCCGCGTGAAGGCTGGGGATCATGTGAAGCAAGGGGATATCATCGGACTTGTAGGCACTACGGGTTTCTCCACCGGACCGCATCTTCACTTTACATTTTGGGCTCATAATGTGCCGGTCAATCCGGATCTGTTTTTCGATACAACTCCATTTCACTGGCTGCCAGCACCGGGTGCTAACCCCCCGCAGTGAAACGGATAGAGGGATGAATTGTAGTTGCTATTGCGTTAAGTTCTGCTTGGTTGTGACCGACTTTGGTGTGTGCAGAATTTCAGCAGGTAATGCAGCTCGTGAATTGGAGTCTAGAAGCACCTGCGGATCAGTAAAGTGCTGAAGCTGTTCCGCAGTAGTGCCAGTCATGGACGGGCTTAATGTGCCCAATCCTGCAGCCATTTGCTGAGTAAGCAGCACTCCGAGCACGCTGACACCGATGGTTCCTCCAATGGATCTGAAAAATTGCGAGGATGATGGTTCAACTCCGCGCAGTGCGGGTACAACGGCATTTTGTGCAGATGTTCCAAGCACCGGATATATAGCTCCCATACCAAGCCCGGTTACAATCATATACAGTACGATCTCCAATCGTGTCGTTTCCAGATGCATATGACTCAGCAAAAGGAACCCGATTGCCATCAGGATCAGACTGGGGACGAGAATCACCCGATACGAAGCTTTGCTCATTAACCGTCCGCTTAACGTGGAGGTAACGGCTGCAGACAGCATAAGCGGTGTTAAAATATAACCGGCTATGGATGGGCTTACGCCTATGACTCCTTGTATAAATATTTCCATATTAGACTTACTTTCAGCTATATTTACATAAATGCTTATTTGAAAAAAATCCTCTGCTATCCACCCGCCGTTATACTACGCCTTCTGTATCAAGTCCTTTCCAATACCCCTCACACCCGATATGTAATTGCCCAAGTGCATGATGTAGTCAATTCATAGTTACCCATGCGTAACTTGCAATATTATCCATACCAACTGATCATTATTTCAGCTCTTCCTTCCATCGGTTATATTAGGTATGATTCGAGGTAATAGATCATAGCTTTACCGAAAGGAGACCGCATGACTTCGGCAGCTGCCCCACGTTCTTACCGTATTCCCTTGTTTTGTGCCGTGACGTTATTATTCTGGTTTTCGATGTACACCTGTGTGCCGATATTGACAGCCTATGTGGAGGAGCTAGGTGCCTCGCATAAAATGGCCGGCCTGATTGTCGGTATGTACGGCTTCAGCCAAATGCTGCTGCGTATCCCAGTAGGGATTATGTCCGACCGATTTCACAAAAGAAAGCTGTTTATTACATTTGGGCTCTTATTCTCGGTGCTGGCAGGGGCAGGTATTCTGGTGACTAACAGTGTGACCTGGATTTTGATCCTGCGTGCATTGGCGGGCGCAGCGGCTGCGACCTGGGTTGATTTTACAATCCTGTTTACCAGCTATTACAAGAAGGATGAAACGACCAAGGCAATTGGTACGATCAGCGTCTATAACACATTGGGGCAAATGCTCGGCATCTTGTGCGGTGGCTGGTTTGCTGACACGTACGGCTGGGAATCGTCATTCCTGATAGGTGCGGTTGTCGGAATGATCGGTATGGCCGGATCTTTCTTTCTCATTGAGAAGTTTGATGATAACGCACAAAAGATTACCGCCCGCGGCGTCATGGAGGTCGCAAGTGACCGCACACTGCTGGTCGTTTCGTCGCTCGCCATTTTATTTCAAATTTTGACCTTTGCAACCGTTTTCGGTTTTACACCGGTGTACGCCCAGTCGCTTCATGCAACGAAGCTCGATATGGGGCTGCTGACGTTCTTTTCTACGTTTCCAACGGCTGTAGCTGCATGGGTAGGAGGACGCCATCTGGCGCAAAAGTTCGGGGATCGATCGATTATTATTTTCGGTTTCGTGCTTAACGGGGTTTTCAGCATGATGATTCCGTTTACGTCGGATTTGGGGTGGCTGATCTTCACACAAGCGATTGCCGGATTTGGCAGAGGTTTGGCGACACCCATTTTGATGTCACTCAGCATCAAGCATATGCATCCGGATAAGCGCGCGACGGCAATGGGATTTTATCAGGCCATTTACGGATTTGGGATGTTCGTCGGGCCGTTTTTTATGGGGGTTGCAGGTGATTGGCTGACGTTAAAGGAAGGCTTTGTCATTATAGGGGCACTTGGCTGTGCATCTGCGGTGTTGACTCACTATTTATTAAGGCAAAAGCCAGTACCACAAAGTGCCGACAGCAAATCAATATCTAACTAATCTGAAACGGAGAGATGACTTCTATGGAAAAAAGAAGATTCGGCAAAACAGATATGTTTGTTAGCGTGTTGGGCTTTGGCGGTGCAGAAATCGGCTATCAGCAGGCTTCCCTATCCACGGTGGAGCGGCTGCTCGGCAGCGCATTGGACGCAGGATTGAATGTAATCGACACTGCAGAATGCTATAAATCCAGTGAGGAGCTTATCGGCCAAGCGGTCAAGCATCGCAGAAATGACTACTATTTATTTACCAAATGCGGGCATGCCTCAGGCTTCGACGCCAAGGATTGGGACCCCAGGATGCTGGCCGACAGCATCGACCGCAGCTTACAACGGTTGCAAACGGATTATGTGGATCTGATTCATTTGCACAGCTGCTCCGAGGCGATATTACGCGATGGTGAAGTCATTGCCGTCTTACAGCGTGCACAGGAAGCAGGGAAAACCCGTTATATCGGTTACAGTGGTGATGGACAGGCGGCATTGTATGCACTCCAGTGCGGAGCCTTCGACAGTCTGCAAACCTCAGTCAATATCGCGGATCAACAGGCTATTGAGCTAACGCTGCCAGAAGCCGTGGTCAGACAGGTAGGCGTTGTGGCCAAACGGCCGATAGCGAATGCGGCATGGATGTCCGGCAGTGAAAAGCCCAAGGAGGCCTATCACCATACGTATTGGGAGCGGCTGCAGCAGCTAAATTACGATTTCTTGAAGCAGGACGCAGCAGAGGGGATCGAACAAGCACTGCGGTTTACATTAAGTCAGCCAGCGGTGGCCACTGCTATTGTCGGCACGACCAAGCCTGACCGTTGGCTGCAAAATGCCGCTCTCGCTGATAAAGGAGTTCTCACGAATGCACAATTGCTATCGATACGTGCGCGTTGGAACGAGGTAGCGGCTGGTAAAGAGTGGGTAGGCCAGGGTTAATAAAGCTTAAAGCATTGAAATAGTATGCTGGACGTAGATACACCTAAAGACCATCCTTCTACATTGTAGAAAACATGGTCTTTTTTTTGCGCTCCCAGGATATTGAATGGAGTCCTTCATTCATCTCATCGTCTACAAAGTAATGAGAACCACAGTTCCGTGGTTCTCTTCGGATTGTAAAGTCAAGGTACCGCCATGCTTTTCCACAATAGTTAAACAAACCGCTAAACCAAGTCCCGTGCCTTTCTCCTTAGTCGTATAAAAGGGTTCAAATAACTGAGCCATTTTGGCTTCTGGTATGCCGCATCCCGTATCTGAAATTTGTAAAGCAACCTTACTCTCATTCTCCCTAGTGACGATGGTGAGGGTTCCACTCACATCCATCGCTTCCATTCCATTACGTATGATATTCAGAAGCAGCTGCTTAATCTCCTTATCGTCCAGAAGCAGGTCACTTATCGATTCGTCCAGGTCGAGCACCATCGTATGTCCTTGCAGATTGGCCTCTGCCGATAGGATCGGATAGAGTGTATGGATAATATCGTTAAGATTGCACATCTTTCTCTCAATCGTACGGTTTTTGGACAGCGCCAGGAAGTCGCTGATGATCTCATTAGCCCTATCTAGCTCATCCAGAATGATAGGATAATAGCCTTGTGGATCTGAGGTGTGTTTTTCACTGAGCAGCTGAATAAACCCGCGAATGGTCGTTAGCGGATTTCTGATTTCATGTGCAATACTTGCCGCGAACTGACCGATTGTAGATAGCTTGTCCGTTCTGTCCAACAGTTCATTCTGCTGCTCTCTCAGCTGTTCTAATTTCTTTTTATCTGTGATGTCTTCAATTTGTGAAATAAAATATAAAGGTTTTCCCGCTTCATTGTGAACCAGTGATACGCCGAGTAATGCCCATACGATCGATCCTTGCTTATGTATGTATCTTTTTTCCAAAAAATAATGGCAAGCGATTCGGTTTTTAAGTCGATCCATCGAATTTAAGTCTGTTTCTAAATCGTCCGGATGTGTAATATCCTTAAGACCTAGTTCCAGTAATTCCTGCTTGGAATAACCGATGATGCTGCAGAGGGTTCGATTCACCTTGAGACACTTTCCGTTTAAATCGACAATCGCCATCCCGATAGGTGCATGGTCAAAAGATCTCCGAAAGCGCTCCTCACTTTGGCGCAGCTCCTCTTCCGCCTCTTTTCGTTTAGTGATGTCCCTTCCGATGCTTATTATGTACTGAAGATCGCCTTCCTCATTTTTAATACTTTTAAAAGAGGATTCAAACCACACATAATTGCCATGCTTATGACGAAACCGGAAGATGAGTAAGCCACTCTCCTTGTTGACATCATAGGCTTGCAGCGCTTTCCTATCATCGGGGTGAACACAATCAAATGTTCTTGTTCCGATAAGCTCTGAAGTTTCATAACCAAGTAAAGTGTGAACAGCAGGAGAGATATATTTGCACAATCCATCCGGTGTATAGTAAGAGATTACATCGTAGGTGTTCTCGGTAATTAATCTGAATAATTCCTCAATTTCATACAGCCTTTTCTCGATGTTTGTATGACTAAATCTGTCCATAGGATTTGTTTCCATGTCTACTATTCCTCCACGTCTAGATGAATGCCAATGCGATATTGATGGTGGTTGCGAATACGCTTACAGGACTGTGTGATATATACGAACAAAGCCATACTTGAAAAACTATCTCTCTTAATAACTGCTTAGCAGCCTCACCTAAGATTTATGACTTGTAACTCTCATTTAATAATTATTTCGTTTCCTTGATGCAGGACCATTTTACCATTTTAAAAACATCTTGTCATGGTTCAGAAGCAAATAGCTGATCTTGGCGATACATGGATGTACTTGTGACAGGGTGTGTACAAATTGTGGATAATTTTGTGGATAACTGTGGAGAAGTCGAACAAACAGCGGTTTTTATGTGTGCATAACATTCGTTTTACATAATTAGGAAGGTTTATAGCTAATGAATTGGGGTAACTGTAGTCTAGTAAGTCTGAACTTATATGATTTACTATTTTGTTTGCCCCAAGGAGGAACCATTCGTATGTATCAAAGAAATATAAAGTCACTGTATGTTCTCATATTATTTATCTTACTGGGATGGAAATTGGACTTTCATTCTCATGCCAGCGGCATCTGGGAGCTGAACGCTGCTTCGTTGGCTGTACCTGATTCCAAGCCTGATCTACCTGTTCAAGGTCCCGTTTGGGAGCCAAGCCCAAAGTCTGAACTGAATGTGGGTATGCGGCCCATAGCACCGAAACGAATCATGTATCAGGTCAATGAGGGAGATACCCTTGAGCATATTGCGCAGCAGTTTGGTAATTCGGTGGAAACCCTGGCAATGGAAAATCAGCTGGAACCCTCACAGCTTCTCATTGTAGGTCAGCAACTGCATATACCATCCGCTGAAGCTGTGATCCCATTGCCGGATGATCAACCCAAGGTGATCAGTCAGGTGATGAATTCAACCTTAACGGCTTATACGGCAGGTGCGGAGTCTACAGGCAAGTCCGAGGGCCATCCTGAATACGGCATTACCTTTAGCGGAAGTAAAGCCGAGGAAGGGCGAACCATCGCTGTAGACCCGGCTGTGATCCCGATTGGCACTGAGGTGTTCATTGATGGAGTCGGTATTCGAACGGCTGAAGACACGGGATCAGCGGTACGCGGCGCCCGAATTGATGTGTATATGAATGATTTAGGAGAAGCCGTCAATTTTGGTGTGAAACGGAATGTGAAGGTGTATGTGCTGTCCGCAAGTCGTTAAGCATAAGCTGAAGCGGAGGAGCAATGACGAAATCATCCTTATGGTTTAAACAGCAGCTTGATTTGTGCAGTGTCTATTGGCTTTCCTGACAATAGGGGTATAATGTAATTTAGTGTTCCAAAAACAATTATATTCTTAAACGAATCAGGTGGAGAGATGAGAATAGCTTTTTTTGATTCGGGATTAGGCGGTATCACGGTTCTGCATGAAGGCATGAGACGCTTTCCCCAAGAGGATTTTTACTATTACGCAGATACGCTTCATGTTCCATACGGAACGAAGCCGAAGCATGAGGTTAAACAGTATATTTTTGAAGCGGTCGACAGGATGATGCAGCTGGATATTAAAGCGCTGGTTATCGCCTGTAACACAGCGACAAGCATTGCGATATCAGAGCTTAGAAGCGTCTACACCTCGATACCCATTATTGGTATGGAGCCGGCCGTAAAGCCGGCTGTACAGCTGAGCCGTGTGAACGGAAGGCGTGTGCTGGTGCTGGCGACGCCGCTGACACTGCGGGAGTCCAAATATATCGAGTTAGTGAACCGTATAGACGATCTCAGCATTGTGGATTCATTGCCGCTGCCTGAACTGGTCCAATATTGCGAGTCGCTGCAGTTTGATGAGGCCGTGATGACTGACTATTTCTCTGCCAAGTTTGCACCCTATGATCTGAATAACTATGGAACGTTAGTATTAGGCTGTACGCATTATCCCTTCTATAGACAGATTTTGCGGAAGCTGCTTCCCAAGCATATTCAAATTATCGACGGAAGCAGCGGAACGGTGAACCATCTGGCTGAGCTGTTAGTCAGCCACTCCTTGCTTGAGAACACGGGCTGTGCCGATGTACAATTTATTTGTTCCGATGATAGCCCGTCCTACTTGCAAAGAATGGAGCAGGCGCTCAACATTTATAGGACTCATCAAAGCTGATACAAGGCTGGTTTCACCCAAAGGTATCGTTGATGGTATAGTGTACAATTTCCTCAAGAGCCCCGAGATAGCAATCCATTCGCTGACAAAGCCCGTTGGGCCGTTTACGAGTATCAGTTATTCTATCAGGCAGGCGGAGTCTTAACTCTTCACCTGCTTAAATTCCGAAGGGGATATGCCGGTATATTTCTTAAAGCAGACGCTAAAATATTGCGGGTTGCGGTAACCAACCTTTTCGGCGACCTCATACGACTTGAGATCGGACATCCGCAGTAGCTCCATCGCTTTATTCATCCGTAGCTGGTAAAGGAAATCGCTGAAATTAATGTTCTTTTCCTTTTTGAAAATGATGCTTAAATAGGTGGGGCTGATGTGTACAACACTGGACACATCCTGGAGAGACAGCCCCTCTTGATCATAATGAAGCTCCATGTAGGCAACGGCACGATGGATAACCTTCTTCATCTGGTGGTCACGCTGATCGTTGACGATGGTGACGAGCTCGATGACAAGCTGGCGTATAGAGGCAAAGATTTCATAGACCGTTTGCATCTGCTGCTGCTTGGTGTAAACGGCATAGAAATCATCCAATTGCTTGGCCTGTTCCTCTAATTCCTTATACAGCAGTACCGTAATCTCTACACCAATCAGCCGCATTCGGGATAAGGAAACCGTGTGGCTCTTGATAATCGCCTGCTCCATGCTGCTCAATAAGGCAAGCGCCTCTCCCTCCAAGCCAAGCTTGACCTTAACGGCCAATTCCTTTTCCAGAACGTTCAATTCAACAGATTCCTTATGTGGAGCATCGCCGGTATCGGCTACGGTCAGGACACGATTGGTTCCTACTATATGCCGAAATTCAAGTGCAGAACGTGCGCCTTGATAAGAAAATGCAATTTCTGCAGCCTGCCCATAAGCGGACCCTATACCTGCGGTTACAGTGGTTTTCAAAAACTTCTCTACATTGCCGCGAATGGTCTCCGCAATCTCATAGGCATGCTGCTCGGCCTCTTCCTGTCCACCTTCGGTGCAAACAATGAGCACCACTTCATCCTCAAAGGAATTAAACACAAGCCCCCTGCCCAAGTTGGCCAGCGTTTCCTCGGACACGTTGAGTACACAATATTTAAGTACCTCTTTGCCGAAACGGTTCTGGTATTCAGGATAGCTGTAGTCATCAGCCTTCAGCAGAATCACTGCGTAGTGTGAGGCCGCAAGCTGAAGATCGAGAAAGTCGCTTCCGGAACCAATCTCCTTGGGCGTTAGCTTTCCGTCGATCAGCTTTTCGAGAAAGCGCTGCTTCAAAAGCGGCATGCCCTCGACGACTTTTTGCTTCATGGTGCACTCATATTCACGCTCCTTCATTGCCCGTTTGGCGGTTTCCAGCAATTTATCACTGTCAACGGGTTTCAGTAAATAGTCGAATACCTTCAGCTGCAGCGCTCGCTTGGCAAATTCAAAATCGTCATAGCTTGTCAGCATAATAATTTTGGTGTCCGGGTAATTCCTCACAACCTGCTCGGTCAGCTCAAAGCCGTCGACGAAGGGCATGCGGATATCGGTAATAATGAGATGAGGCCGCTGCTCGGCAATGAGCTTCAAGCCTTCCTCACCATCGGATGCGGAACCGACCAGCTCGAAGCCGTTCCCCTGCCAATCGATATTTTTGCTTAAACCGCGAATAATGATGACTTCGTCATCGATGATGGCTACTTTGTACATGTGGGGTTCGCGAGCCTCCTATCTGAAAGCTACTGCTTTCTAAATGTGACGATAGCTACGGTCCCTGTCTCGGGGCTGCTCTCATAGCTAAGGCCACAGGACGTGCCGTAATTCAGCTGCAGCCGCTTATGCACGTTGCACACGCCAAAGCCGACAGCTTCTTCGCCCTTCATCATGACCTCCTGCAGCGCACGCTTGATGTGTGCCAGCTGCTCAGCCGACATTCCCGGTCCGTTGTCCTCTACACGAATGACACCATTCTCGCCAAGGATCGTACCGACAATGCGAATGTGACCTTTCTTGCGGATCTGCTTCATACCGTGATAGATCGCGTTTTCAACGAGCGGCTGCAGCGTCAGCTTGACCATTTTAAAATCGAGCAGCTCAGGGTCGATCTCAATGCTGTACGTAAAGCTGTCGCCATAACGCATTTGCTGTATCGTAAAATAATGGTTGATATGCTCAATTTCCTGAGATACGGGAATAATTTCACTGCCTTTGCTGATCGAGATACGGAAAAAATCGGCGAGCGCTGACACCATTTGACTGGCTTCTTTTTTTTCGTCCATTTCGATCAGATGCTTGATGGAATAAAGCGTATTGTATAAAAAATGTGGCCGAATCTGAAATTGCAGCGCTGCCAGCTCAGCTGAGCGTTTCTTTTCCTGTTCTTCCTCAACCTGGACAAGCAACTGCTGGATCCGCTTGAGCATATCGCGCATGCCGCGGTTGAGCACGCCAATTTCATTGTTCGGATATTCCTTGAATTCGATATCGAGGTGGCCTTCTTCGATTGTATTGATTTTGCGGGTTAATTGAATAATCGGCTTCGTTATATAGTTGGCCATGACGTTGGAAAAGAGGACCACGATCACGAACAAAATGGACATGACTGCCAAGCTGAGGTATTTGATATAGCTGACCTTGTCCAGCAGCTCTTCCTTTGGAATAACGGCGGCGATTTTCCATCTGTTGATTCGGAGTGTATCATAGACGACCAGCATTTCTTTGCCGTATTCGTTGGTTATGGTCATTTGTCCAGACGGCTGCTTCGTTTGCAGGATTTGAGGCTGCAGATCGGCATCCTTGATATCGTATTTGTCGGCAATTTTTTTGTAGGAGATCAAACCGTCCTCGCTCACGAGACAGAGATAGCCATTATTACTGATAGTTGGCGTAGTCAGGATCGTCTTGAAAAAGGAGTCCTTGATATTAAAAAGAATAATGCCTTTGCTGTGATCTACGTCTTTACCGAGCAGCTTATACAGGCTGACGACCTTGCCGTTGTAATTTTTATTTAACGATGCCGCAACCGGATCGGTATGCAGGGTCAGCCAATGGATCACGGAGGTGGGATCGGTTGCCTGCCGAAGCTTGTAAGGCTCAAGAGAAATTCCGACCTGTACGGTCAGATCATCCTTTCTGTAAAATGCAGGGCGGTCATAATTGTAATAGAGCAGAGTCGAGTCGATCAAGGCACGGTCGGGAAAAGCACGGTTCAGTGCTTTGTTCAACAATAAATAATCATCAGAGTGCAGCTGGTATTCGGGGTTCTGAGTACGTATCGTAATATCGGATAAATCGGAATCGCTGTCAAGAATAGTCAGACTGGTAACCACATCCGTTAGTTTATCGTTCAAAAAGCTTTGGGTTTGCGATACGGTATCGGAAATACTCGTAAATGCATTTTGCTGCAGTTGGTCGGAAGCGAGCAGGTACGAGAACAAGCCGGTAATAAAGACGAACAATGTCATAATCGGGATAAATAATCGCAAAATGGATGATTTCAGTGAACGGTTGCGAATGAACGACAAGGCTAATCCCCCCATGGTTTCATGATAGCATAAGGCCTGATTAAATAGAGGGTTTAAAATGGGAAAAACAACCAAGCCGTAGAACAACGTCGACATCTACCCGGGAGAAGGGAGTTGCAGCGCTGTTCCAAAAGGTTGGCTTGGCAGCATTCAGCTTATTTTTTTTGACATGTATCCTTAATTGCTGAGCATGGCCGGAAAAGAAGCAGACTATTTTTTAATACTCTTATCGTATTCCGCTTTGGCCTTCTCCATCGCGCTGGCCCATCCATCGAGGAAGGCTTCCGCCGTCATGGACCCGGACATCACCTTCTGGAAGTTAGGCTCCAGTGTCTGAGCCAGGATGCTGCTGTAATCGGGTAGGTAGATCGGTACGTCCAGCACGACCGTATCTTTATCGGCCATGACCTTGGCACCGTCCTGGATATGCTGTGATTTCTTCACATAGTCGCTTTGCAGCGCATCTGCATGGATTGGCATTTGTCCGATTTTTTCATTCCAATAGGCTTGCGATTCACTGGAAAGGATGAATTTGAAAAATTCCCACGTTTCTTCCGGATGCTTGCTGTTTTTGAAAATTCCGTAGCCGTTAGCGCTTGGGGCTACTATAGTTTTGCCAGTGCTGGATTTGGGCAGGATCGTCGCTGCGAATTTGCCTTCACCAATCGATTGCACATGGTTGTTGTAGGAACCAAAATTATGCTGAACAATGGCAGCTGTTCCGGTATCGAACGTAGCGACCATTTCCTTGTAGGCGTTCGTAATATCGCTCGTTGGTGTATATTTCTTATACATGCCCACATATTTTTTGAGGAATTCAAGGTTCTTCGGATCGTTGACCGTTGCTTTACCCTTATCGTTAAAATAACGCTCCACACCGGAATAGGCGTACATCGCGGTTGTCAGCTGGTTAATACTGCCTACACCGCCGCGAATCGTATAACCGAACCGGTTCTTGCTGGCATCGGTCAGCTTCTCGACATCCTTGAAATAGTCATCCCAGGTTGTAGGCGGATTCAGTCCGGCTTCTTTAATCCAGTCACTCCGGTACCAGAACACATCCATATACATCGTGCCGGGAATTTGATACAGCTTTTTGTCAGGTACCAGAGTACGGTTGTAATCGATCAAACTCTTGGTGATTTTATCTTTGTCACTCCATTTATCGAAGTAAGGGTCGAGGGCAAGCAGTACCCCCTTGGCGGCAAAGTCAGAAATCCATATATTATTGACGCCAGCGATATCCGGTGTATCGTTGGAGGCGATAGCGACATCGTATTTCTGTTTGGCTGAGGTGCTGGGAATCCCGACGTATTCGACGGTGATGTTTGGGTTTTTAGCTTGAAAGCGCTTAATTATTTCCTGCAAATAAGGTGTTCGGTCCGGCCCGGCGTTCTCATCCCAGAAGGTGATCTTCACATTGTCAGCGGGCTTGGCCGGATCGGCTGGTTTGGCGGTGTCCGCAGGCTTGCTGCTGGCTGGAGTGCTGGCAGTACCACTATTCGCCGCAGTATCGCCACTCCCGCAGCCTGTCAAAACGGAGAAACCAATTGCCCCCAAAGTAAGCATCGAAGTCATTTTTTTTAACATGCGATCCACATCTCCCTTTCAATCTCCTACATGTATGCTAATCCCCGAGGGAAATTAGTTCAAGCTTAACCTTTGACGGCACCAGAGCCCATGCCCTGAACGAGATATTTTTGTACAAAAGCGAACAAAATGACGGCAGGCAGTAAAGAAATCAAGCTTCCGGCTGCAAGTGCACCGTAGTGGATATCGAATTCCCCCTGCATATACCTTAAACCGACTGGCAGTGTGAACAAGGCAGGCTTGCTGATAAACATCAGAGCGAACAGAAACTCATTCCAGGCACTGATGAAGGTGAACACGGTCGTGGCCACAATACCCGGCAGCAGGATGGGGAAGATCACGAGGAAGATCGCTTTTAACCGGCTGCAGCCATCTACCATTGCCGCTTCCTCCAACGCCTCGGGAATATTGCTGATAAACCCACTCATGAGCAGTGAATTGAACGGAAGCTGGAACGTGCTGTACGTAATAATGAGAGCGAACAGGCTGCTTGTCAGCCCGAGCTGCTTGAAAATCATGAATAATGGAATGAGCAGCATAGCGCCAGGCACAAATTGTGTACAGAGCAGCATGATCATAAAGGCACCCTTGCCTTTGAACGTAAACCGGCTGATCGCGTAGCCTACCAGTACTGAGCAGATCAGTACGATGATGACGGTCATGGCTGAGACGAACACGCTGTTTTTGAAAAAAACCGAGAAGCCGACATTGTTCCAGGCGACGAAATAATTTTCAAAGGTAACATGCTCCGGCCAATAACGGATCGGCAAACGAGTGATTTCGCCTTCCTGTTTCAGGGAGGTGACTACAGCCCAATAGAGGGGGAATAGGGTGAATACCATCGCTGCGAGCAGTGGCAGTCTTAATACGAATAAACGGTCCAAGCTTTTTAGCATCTGTCTAGCCCTCCTTGCCAAAACGACTCAATTTCAGATAACCCATAGCAAACACAAGCAGAATAAGAAAGCTGATGACGGTCAGTGCAGAGCCGTATCCGAAGTTTTGCGCAACAATCGCCTGATTGGCCACGTACATGGTCAGTGTTGTTGTTGCATTAGCCGGACCGCCGCCGGTCATCGTGAAGATCAAATCGACATTGTTAAATTCCCAGACCGCACGCAGGAGTGTGGAGAGGATAATTGAATTTTTGAGAAAAGGAATCGTAATGTGGATGAACGACTTCCATCTCCCTGCACCATCGACAGTTGCCGACTCGTACAAATCCTGAGGAATTGTCTGCAATGCGGCCAGCATCGTGATCGTGAAGAAGGGGATTCCCCGCCATAGCTCGGTAATAATAATCGCCGGGAAGACGGTATTGATATCCGCCAGCCAGGCAAAGTTCTTATCAATGAACCCAAGCTTGATAAACAGGCTGTTAATCAGTCCCATGTGCTCGTTGAACAGCAGCGACCACATGGTGGAGGTAATGACCCCGGAGACTGCCCAAGGCATGATCGCAATGGAGCGGAACAGTCCGCGCATGGCAAATGTCTGTGTCAGCAGCAGAGCAATCAGCAATCCGAACAGGAGTTGAAATACGACCTCGATGGTCACCCATTTAAAAGATATGAGCAGGCTCGAAGCGAACAGCTCATCGGTAGTGAAGATGGCCTTGAAATTGTCCAAGCCGATAAAGCCATTATAATAAGGCTTGGCTGGGTTAAAATTCTGAAAGCTGTAATAAAATACATTCGCCATCGGGTAAAACAGAAAGCCCATAATGAGCAGTACGGCGGGGGCAATCAGTAAATAGGGCATCCAATAGGTGCGAGGCCGTTTCTTTCGATGCCGCAAGTGCTGGTTTGCTGCGGTGGTCGGCAGCTTGTCAGTGTAGGTGGAATCGGTACTCATCAGGTTCCTCTCTTTCAGTAAGCTTTGATGTGTGATGAACAGTTTGGGTATGTAGTTACTATAGAGGTAATTCCCTTTATCTGGAATCCAAAATCTTTTTCGCTTTGTTAAATATCTTTTCATCTTTATAATAAATAGTAATCAAAAGCACTTATTTCAGCTGAGGTTGAATACGAGAGGAGACCCCCTTATGAATACGACGATTTATTGGGTACGGCACGCCAAGTCACCCTTTTCCCTCGAAAATGAGCGGCTGCGTGAATTGTCACCCGATGGCATGACGGCTGCGGAGTGTGTAACTGAAATTTTGGTGCAGGAGCAGCTGGAGGCTGTAGTGTCCAGTCCGTACACACGCGCCGTTCAAACAGTGGAGGGTGCCGCGGCGAAGCTTGGCTTACCCATTGAGCTGGAAGAAAATTTGCGTGAGCGACCACTGGCGAGTCTGGATCACGTTATTGAGGATCAGGATTTTATGGCTGCCATAGAGCGCGCCTTCACCGATCCTGATTATGCGCTGCCTGGCGGGGAATGGAAGCCTTGCAGCGCGTGATTGATCGTCATCAGGGGAAGCGAATTGCCATCGGTACCCACGGGAACATTATGACGATCCTGATGAGTCATTGGGACAAAGAAGCTTATGGCTTGGCGTTTTGGAAGCAGACCTCGATGCCTGATATTTATAAAATGACCTTGGATGAACAGCAGCAGTTGGTGGCCGTAAGTCGCTTATGGCCTGTCAATCAACAGATTTCCCCAATAAATTCATAGATTCATAGATTCAAGCATTATATTTCTCAGCGTTTTTGTGTATGATAGGGTATAAAACTAAACTACTGCATGAGAAAGGTTGATTGTATTGGAGAATCCGTCTGTTTCATCCCATTTTATTAAAAACATTGTCATTGACGACTTACAATCCGGTAAAGTCAACCATGTCGTGACACGTTTTCCGCCGGAGCCGAACGGTTATTTGCACATTGGACATGCCAAATCGATCTGCCTTAATTTTGAGCTGGCTGACGATTTCAAGGGTCGCACGAACCTTCGTTTTGACGATACGAATCCTCTTAAAGAGGATACTGAATATGTGGAAGCGATCAAAGAGGATGTCCGCTGGCTCGGCTTTGAGTGGGACGGGTTGTTTTTTGCTTCCGATTATTTTGAAGAGATGTATGAGCGGGCCGTACTGCTGATCCGTAAAGGAAAGGCATATATCGACGATCAATCGGCGGAGGAAATCCGTTTAACCCGCGGAAGCTTGACACAGCCGGGCCAAAACAGTCCGCATCGTGATCGCAGCGTGGAAGAGAACCTCGATCTGTTTGCGCGTATGCGGAGCGGTGAGTTCAAGGACGGCGATAAAATTTTGCGTGCCAAAATCGACATGAGCTCGCCTAACATCAATTTGCGAGACCCTGCGCTATACCGGATTTCCCACACAACCCATCACAATACGGGGGATGCATGGTGCATTTACCCGATGTATGCTTTTGCTCATCCACTCGAGGATGCGATTGAGGGTGTGACTCATTCGATCTGTACACTGGAATTTGAGGATCAACGTCCGTTCTATGATTGGGTCATTGCGGAATGCGAAATGGAGCATCAACCGAAGCAGTATGAATTCGCGCGGCTCAATATAACGAATACGGTCATGAGCAAAAGATTCCTGAAGCAGCTGGTCGATGAAAAGATTGTGGACGGCTGGGACGATCCGCGGATGCCTACCATTAGCGGTCTGCGCCGCAAGGGCTATACACCTGAGGCGATTCGCAGCTTTGTGCGCGAGGCGGGCGTAGCCAAAAGCAACAGTACGGTAGATGAGCGGATGCTGGAGCATTTTATACGTGAGGATTTGAAGCTCAAATCTCCAAGAACGATGGCTGTGCTGCGTCCTCTGAAGGTGATCATCACGAACTACCCGGAAGGTCAGGTCGAGATGCTGGAGGCGGAAAACAACTCGGAGAATCCGGAGATGGGCAATCGCGAGATTCCGTTCTCACGGGAAATCTATATCGAGCAGGACGACTTTATGGAGACACCGCCCAACAAATATTTCCGGCTGTTTCCCGGCAATGAAGTGCGCCTGAAAAATGCTTATTTTATCAAATGCCACGATTTTGTTAAGGATGAGCAGGGCAATGTGACAGAAATTCACTGCACCTACGATATTGAGACGAAGAGCGGCAGCGGGTTTACCGGACGCAAGGTCAAGGGGACGATTCATTGGGTCGAAGCCAGTCAGGCGCTGCCTGCTGAATTCCGTCTGTATGAGCCGCTTATTTTGGATGAGGAAAAAGGCGACAGTGACTCGTTCATGGAGCATATTAATCCGAATTCTCTGGAAGTGCTCCAAGGCTTTGTAGAGTCCAATATGAGCTCGGCGCAGCCTCAGGACAAATTCCAATTTTTCCGCCATGGCTACTTCAACGTCGATACCAAACGTTCTGAACCGGGCAAGCCTGTGTTTAACCGGATTGTATCGCTAAAAAGCTCGTTTGTCGTGTAGGATGAGTGAAGCCAGAATAAGCTGGCACATAGGTATGAATATGAACCGACGGTCCCTTTAACGGGTGATCGTCGGTTTTTCTTGTAGTGGTCAGCCGTGGATTAACAAAGGTTGTATGGCGCTCGGCGTCGTGGTGGGGCATAAGGATGCGGTTTACACAAACAAGTCTATTCCTTTGTTTTCTTTGCATCATAAATCCATATCGCCATTTGGAGCGCCGTGGCGTCCTGAAAGTTCTGTGGGTCGTATCCGGTCAGCTCTTTGATTCGTTTGAGCCGATAGATCAATGTGTTTCGGTGCACGAATAAGGCTTGTGCGGCTTCCTGGATATTCAGATTGCAATCAAAAAAAATCTGGAGCGTTCGTACCGATTGCTCGGATATATCGGGAAAAATCCGGTTCACGAACCTTTGTTTCACGTCAGCATCAGAAGTGTGAACAATGGTTTGCGGCTCCATCCCCGCATAGTTATTCCATGGAACCGCAGGACTGCCATGCCGCAGAGCCGCCTCTGCTTCTTGATAAGCGATGTGAACAGCAGTGAGCTCGGATACCTGCAAGGAACAGCCGATTTGAACCTGCTGCCTGGACGGCTTTAATTCGGTAGAGAGCCGTTCCAGCATGGCATTCATGCGGGTTTCATTCATCGTAGAGAGCAGAATAAACAGCCGATGCGTGTCCAATACGCCGACCAGTGTTTGTGTGCCACCAAGCCGATCCTCGATGGCTGCGGCAAGTGGGTCATTATAGGACAAGGTAAACTCCGTTCGCACGATAATCACAGTAAATGGTGGTTGCAGCTGTAGGCGCAGCAACTGTAAGCGCTCGTCCACTTTATGGGCATCAAAATCTGCCTGGATTAACGTCTCAATTACGATTTCCTTCGTGCGGTTGCGCCATTCCTTCTCGGACAGCAGGAAGGCTTGATTCAGCATCAGCTCTGTCGTCATCTTGACCAATGCTCCAAGCTCGGAAACCTCATCCGCTTGTCCTGTAATGCCGATAACTCCAACGATATGCTGGTGAAACCAAACCGGTATATTAATCCCGCACTGGCTGCCCTTCCACAGCTCCTTATTCGCTTCATTAATCAATAACGGTTTGCCGGAACGAATGGCCTCAATAGCTCCCATATGCCGCTCTCCCAGCCTTGACAGGTCACCAGAGGCGATAATTCGTCCATCTGTATCCATGATATTGATATTTCGGTGCAGCCGCTCCATTGTCTCCCGGACAATATGCTCAGCCATTTCACGAGTTAGCAACGTCCAACCTCCTATGCACAAAAAAAAGCCTGGATATGAAACTTTTTTTATCGTTTGTAACTGAATATTTCTAGTTTCCCATCCTTTATAATGAGAATGAAAGCAGTAAGCTGAAATCAGCATTGTTGTACTCCATATATGTATTATAGACGAATAAACCTGTAGGAAGGTGGATCATCCCATGAAAATTATTATTGCCCCCGATTCGTTCAAAGGCAGCATTAGTGCGAGTAACGCGGCCCAAGCGATAGAACGTGGCATCAAACGATATATGCCGCATGCACAAACCATCCTGGTACCTGTAGCTGATGGTGGGGAAGGCACGCTGGATTGCCTTATTGCCGCAGCTGGAGGCGTCAAAATGTCAGCCACGGTAACAGGACCGCTCGGAGCTCCCGTGACTGCCGAGTATGGATTATTGGAGCCGGATCAAACCGCCGTCATCGAAATGGCGACAGCCTCCGGTCTTTATCTGATCCCATCTGAGGAGCGCAACCCGCTTCTGGCGACAACTTATGGTACCGGTGAGCTGATTCGTCATGCCCTAGATGCCGGATGCCGCAGCTTTCTGTTGGCGCTTGGAGGCAGCGCTACGAATGATGGTGGTGCCGGAATGCTGCAGGCTCTTGGCATGAGGCTGTTGGACTCAGAAGGCAATTCTGTAGGCTATGGTGGCGGTACTCTGGACCGGATTGCCTCGATCGATGATAGCAATTGGGATCCCAGAATAGCTGAATCTCGTTTTCTGATCGCATCCGATGTGCAAAATCCGTTTATCGGGCCGGACGGTGCCTCGCGTGTATTCGGACCACAAAAAGGCGCCAGCCCTGAAATGGTGGAGCAGCTGGAGTTGAATCTGACGGCATGGGCGGATATCATCGCAATCAAAACGGGCAAGCGTGTGCATCAGTTACCGGGAGCCGGAGCGGCTGGTGGCATTAGCGGCGCATTCCTCGCGTTTTTTCCTGCCTCGATCAAACGGGGCATCGATATTGTCATCGAATACTCGCATCTGCGAGATCATTTACAGGCCGCTGATTTGGTTATTACCGGCGAAGGGCAAATTGATTTTCAGACAGCCTCCGGGAAAACACCCATGGGTATCGCGCAGGAAGCGCACAAATTAGGTGTTCCGACCATTTGCCTGGCGGGCTCGGTAGGCCGGGGTATCGAGGCTTTGTATGAGGTGGGTATTACGAGCGTTCACAGTATCGTGACGGGCCCTATGACCCTGCAGGAAGCTATGAGCCGAGCGTCTGAATTGCTGGAGCTAACTGCAGAGCAGGTGGTTCGTACCTTCCATGCATCCGCACAAAAGGATTAGCAGCCCTACGTATCATACCTCATCCATATACAATGAAATTATTATTTCTAGAATAAGTAAAACAACCTCCAAAACCACTGTGAAAGTGGGAATTGGAGGTTGTTTTGTATCTCAATATTGCATTGTGTATTGTGGGGACTTAATTACTGATTATTTGCCTGTTAAATCAAGCAGACGTTTGATAACAACTGCGGCTTCAGCACGACTGGCTGTATCTGAAGGTTTAAACGTGCCATCTGGAAATCCACTCAAAAGACCCACCCCACTAGCAAGTTGAACACTGCTCCGCGCCCAACTGCCAGTTTGGTTGTCGTCGGTGAACTTGACCTCCTGTGTAGTAGTGATTTCACTCACTGGTTTACCTGTTCCTTTGCTGTAGGCTCTGATGATCATCACCGCCATCTGCTCGCGGGAAATGAGCTGGTTAGGTGCAAAGGTCGTGGCATCCAAGCCTTCAATGATTCCGGCGTCATAAGCGTGATAAACCACATCGTTGAACCAGTCACCAGACTTCACATCCTGAAACGTCCCCGCGCTCTGTGACGTTTGGAGGCCAAGCGTTCTGACGAGCAGTGCTGCGAATTCGGCACGGGTCAGCTTTTGTTCCGGGCCGAATGTCTGGTTGGTAATTCCCGTTACAATAGTTTTTGACGCTAACAGCTCAACCTCGCTTTTAGCCCAATGTGTGGTCATGTCCGTGAACGTTTTATTGTTTTCGAATACCACATATTGTGAGAAGTGATTCGTAGAGAAAGTAAAGCTGCCATCAGCTGCAGCCTTCCCGCCTACATAATCCCAGCTTTGCTTGGCTTCATTAAAGGTGAACACCCCAACCTTGGGTAGCTGTACGTCCTGAGGGAGGTCAACCTTCCATTGGATGGAGAGTGGCTTGGTAAATACATGGATCGGCAGAGCACCGAGGGTCAGGCTGAAATCATAGACCGAAGAAATGTCTCTCGCCTGATTCGGTTTCTTGCTTAAAGCAGTCGTCCCCGTGGTCGGGATTACACTGAATGTAACGACAGCACTGCCGTCAGTGGCAGGAACAGCTCCTGGCGGGAGTTGAAACAACTGACGTCCAGTATCGATAACGATCGATTTATTTTTTTCGGTGGCGAGCATCAGGATAGAGGCATCAAATTCAATCTGCAGCCCAGTACCCGTATTAGATGTTTTGGCATCAATCGTGACTTGGGTAGACGCTGAAGACTCCAGTTCCTTTTTCAATTGCTCATTGGGAGCCTTCACTACAACGACAGCAGATGCACTCGTGTCGGTAGTAGTAGTTGTTCCACCCGTTGTAGGGATTATGCCAAATCCACCGCCACCGCCGCCACCACCACCGGCTATACCTGTGTTTGTCGCAACAGGACGAATCAAGGAGAACGTATAGGTTTTGGTATCGCCAGTCACCGCGTTTACGGTAGCTGTGAATGACGTATCGCCGGAATTCAATTGGACAACCCCCGAATTGCCTGCAGCCATTACCGTATCGTTCAATTTCACCGTAGCTGTGGATACCATCGGCTCCAGGTTGACGGTAATTTGGGTTGAGGTTGAACTGACCGCCGCTTGGTAGCTGGTCTGCTCTGGATTAAATGTAGGACTGATCGGAATCCCGCCGTCCAGTACGACACTTTTCAGCATACTGCCTAAAGATCCGCTCAATCGGATAATATTAAATGTATAGACACGTATCGTACCGTTAGGAGCTGTCACTTTAACTTGACGTGAATTGCTTCCGACCTGGAACGGTACGGTATTCCTGACTATAAGGCCACTGGCAACGGGTGTGCTGTCGATGACCATGGTAGAAGCTTTATTTTCCAATAGCGCTCCAAATCCGATGCTCGTAACCGAGTTATCGACATAAAGCGTGTAATTAAGGGTATCTCTGCTGAACTGCGGAGTTATAGACCCGGAATCATAATAGATGGAGCTGATATAGTTATTTGAAGGCAAGTATTTTCGGTAAATGGACACGGTGTAGTTTTGGGTCGTGAGATTTTCCGCTGTCACCGTAATCGTAATCGAGTTGTAACCCTCCTTAAGGGTTACGGTGCTTGAACCTTCTGCTGCACCTAATGCTTGACCGTTGATGCTGATTTTGGCGGCAGTTGAGTTTGCGGCTGCACTGACCTGAATGGACGTTACCGAATTCTCCTGATCCGATATTTCATAATAGCCACGTTCTGCCTGAAATGCAGGGGATAAAGCGATTTGCCCCTGATTCAAGCTGAGCGCTTTAAGGCTGCTATCTCCGGAAGGCAGCATGGCTTTGGAATAGAGCGGACTCGACGGTACATACAGCTGATTGCTTGCTGCTGATTGCTGCACGGCGCTCACGCTGTACAATTGATTATTCAGTGGCAGTTCCAGCCCGACGAAGGTGGTGCCTCCAGATAGCGAAACCTCGCGGTCAAGTGAAGGCACTGGAATCCATTGTCCGGTATTTGATTCATACTGGTTTACTTTCAACAGTACGCTGCCTGCCGAAGCAGAATGAATCGAGGCATTCACATTACCATTGTAATCGGTAGCATTAATGGTAACAGGCATATACGTATACGTATTCGTAGCCACAGTAGGCTGTGATGGCTGAAGGTACTTCAGTTCAAGTCGTGGTGTAGTGAACGCACGCACACCATCAATCAGGCCATTTCCATAAATATCATCCCTGCCGGGCACACCCAAGTCGGTTGCGGTGTTTATAATAATGGTTTGAATTTGATCTGCATTCAGCTTTGGATTGGCTGCCTTCAGCATAGCTGCTAAGCCGGTGACATAGGGAGTTGCCATGGAGGTACCGCTTTTCATATCGTTGGCTCCACCGGGCACTGTGCTGTATATGTTTACACCTGATGCGACAACCTTAAGCTCGGGACCTGTATTGGTGAAGTATGCATACCTATAGGCTCCTGTGTTGTTATTCGTAATATCGTCAGTTTCAGGTTCATCAATCGCACCGACACTGATTACACCAGGATAAGCAGCCGGATAAGCCACTGGAGCATGAACACCAGTTGCATGATTACTTTCATTACCGGAGGCAGCAACGACAACCGCACCTTTTTTCTGTGCATACTGAATGGCATCCTGCAAATAAGGATCGATGCTATCGCCGCCCAGGCTTAAATTAATAACACTGGCTCCGCGATCGGCAGCTTCGATAATGCCCAGTCCAATCGAACGGGAGTTGCCTGTACCCTTGGCATTGGTCACTTTAATCGGAAGGATGCGGACACCGCCGGCAACTCCTGCAATTCCAATGCCGTTGTTCGTAATGGCAGCAGCAATTCCTGCTACATGAGTGCCATGACCGTTATCATCATTCGCGTTCGCTGTCGGGAGGGATGGGTTAACGAAGTTAGCTCCCCGTTCAAGGCTGTCTTTAAGATCGGGGTGGTTCAAATCTACCCCGGAGTCGACAATGGCAATTATAATGTTTTTGCGCTTCTCTTCCGAAACCATTTCCCAAAGCGGGTCAAGATGGGATGCCTTGATGCCCCACTGCTGGGACAGCAGATCATTCGCATATACAGCGGAAGAGACGCTGGGTGCTGATAGCCTATACACGTACACGGGCTGCGCATATTCCACATCAGGATTGCTATGCAGCTCTTTGATCGTCTGCCATACATTAGAGCCTGTAGGCAGTTCTAGTCTGACCGCACCGATACTGGCATCGGTTTCCATGGATTGAGTCGAAATCTGCGGTGATGCCTGGGAAGGAGAATGGGCAGATGGGCTTCCTTTTTTATACTTCACGAGTACTTGGTCGGGCAGCATTGCTGCTTTATCGGTGACGGCAGTATACATGGAGTTGGCATTCAAATCGCTTGATGATCTTAGGGATGATTGTGCTGTCGTGCTGTCTGCAGCCCATGCCAAGCTGGGAGTCGTCTCTGTATCATACGATTGAGCATGAACAGGTGGGATACTCCAAATGCCCAACAACAGTAGTGCCGATAACGCGACATTTATGATCTTCTTCAAAATAACGCCTCCTAGGCTAATTTGTAAGTTTTACCTTACAAATAAAGGTATATATAGGTAATTTCTATAGATGACAATGGAATCCTGCATCAGTGCCCAAATAAGCTGAAAATAGTCGAATCGTGGCTGCTTATTGCAGTTCGAAGGAGGGTGCTATGCATGCTCAAAGTTTTTGTGCGTCGCACCAGATCGTCAGCTTTCGTTTTCCCACATCAGGTATGGTATCTTTAGAAGTATAGAGTTGGATAAGACCAATGATGGGGGTGCGGTGGTTGCCATTTATAGACGATTGGGTCGTTCCTGTATGGAAATTTATTAATAACTGGATTCCTGTCATTAACCTGTTATTTGCTGCGGTCATTATTTTTCTGGAAAGACGCAACGTGGGCGTTACCTGGGCGTGGCTCATGCTGCTGCTGCTGCTGCCGTTGATTGGCTGTATTATTTATATTTTTATTGGACAAAACCTTGCGCGCCAAAAGGTGTACAGGCTGAAACCGAGGATGGAGCGCTGGGTTCGGGAGGAATTGGAGGACCAGAGGGTAGCCATTGAAAATGAAACGTATGTGTACCATGATCCTGTGGTGTCGAACTTCCGTCATTTAATTTATATGAATCTGTTGAGCAGTGTTTCGCCATTGACCCAGAACAATGAGGTCACGCTGCTGACCGATGGCAAACGCAAGTTTGAGATGCTGCTGGACAAAATTGATCAGGCACAGCAGCATATCCATCTGCTCTATTATAAAGTGGGCAATGACGATACCGGACGACGGTTGATTGAAGCATTAACACGCAAAGCGAAGGAAGGCGTGGAGGTACGGTTGCTATATGACGATATCGGATCGCTTGACATCAGTCGCAAGCTGCTGTTACCGCTGAGGGAAGCAGGCGGGAGTGTATATTCTTTTTTTCCTTCCAAAATTCCGTACCTGAACTTTCGATTCAACTACCGGAACCATCGTAAAATTGCGATTATGGATGGGAAGATCGGTTTTATCGGCGGTTTTAATATCGGAGATGAATATTTGGGCTTGAACAAAAAAATAGGTTACTGGCGGGACACCCATTTGATGATATACGGGGATGCGGTGCATCGTCTGCAAATTCAATTCATGCGCGACTGGGATGTTGCTTCCAATCAGACGCTCTCCTTCGAGCCGGTGCTGTTCCCGGAGATGAGGGACGTGGCACGTACTGCGGTTCAGGTTGTGTCCAGCGGTCCCAATTCAGATAAGCAGCAGATCAAGAACGGTTATATCAAGATGATCTTTCAGGCGAAAAAACGAATTTATGTGCAAACACCTTATTTTGTTCCGGATGAGGGTGTGCTGAATGCACTGCGAATTGCGGCCTTGTCGGGTATTGATGTGCGGATTATGATTCCCAAAAAAGGAGACCATCGATTGGTCCAGTGGGCATCCTATGCGCATATCGGAGATTTGCTGCGAGCGGGCGCCAAATGCTATCTGTATGAAAAAGGCTTCTTGCATGCCAAAACGATAGTTGTGGATGGAGAAGCGGCCGCAGTGGGAACAGCCAATATGGACAACCGCAGCTTTGAGCTCAATTTTGAAATAACGGCTTTCCTGTACGGAACGGATGTGGCCTCAAGGCTCGAGGTAACGTTCGAACGGGATATGCAGGACTGTACCTTGATGACTTGTGAAAGCTATGATTGTCGAAATAAGCTGCTTCGTGCTGCAGAATCGGTTGCCAGATTGCTGTCGCCGATTTTGTGAAATTTTGATATGCTAAAGAAAAGGAATAATAAGGGAATGGATAAAACATTATTGGTCAGGATCACTAAGAGGGAGGAATCGCCGCCCATGTTGGAGGAATTGATTGAGCAGGTAGAGCGGGGACTAGTGCCGCACATACGTATTGAAAGTGTGGACCCATTAAATCCTATCGTAGTCCGTCAGGTTCCGCCTCCCTGGGTGCTGCTGGGTGCGGGCAATTATGCAGCCGTTGTGAGACATCCTGATTTTGAAGAATGGGTTGTTAAGGTATATGCACCCGGTCGTCCGGGGATTGAGGAAGAGGCAGAGGTATATCGCAGGCTGGGCTCGCATCCTGCATACTCGGAGTGCCTTCACGTGGGGGATCGTTATTTGGTATTGAAGCGTCTGAGAGGCTTCACCTTTTATAACTGTCTGCTGCGCGGTATCCATATTCCGAAACAGGCCATCAGGGATATCGATTCAGCGCTGGATTATGCCCGCGAACGTGGCTTACATCCACATGATGTTCATGGTAAAAATGTGATGCTGGACCACGGTCGAGGTAAAGTCGTCGATGTATCGGATTTTCTGAAGGAGGATCCCTGCACGATGTGGGATGATGTCAAGACCGCCTATAATCGGTTTTATTTCCCTGTCTTTCATAAGCTTCCTATACCGGAGCATCTTCTCAATATGATCAGAAAAAGCTATCGTTGGCTGGGCAAGAGCAGCCGCTTTCGAACGGGCTCGGGAAAAGACACATAGCGACGAGAAAATAGGAGATACTAGCATAAGCGTTTCAGATGAGATTTTAGTGGTTATATAAGAAGAGAGAGTTCAGTTCAGAAATGTACATAAACTATTTGAGGAGAGTGGCAATTATGGCTAATGCAGTAAAAGCTCCAGCTAGTCAATTGGAAAAAGTATTGAATCATCAGGTGGCGAACTTTGGTGTGCTGTATATCAAATTGCACAATTTCCATTGGTACGTTAAAGGACCTAACTTTTTCACTCTGCATATTAAACTGGAAGAGCTATATAATGAAACGACGCTGCATTTTGATGCGATTGCAGAGCGTTTGCTAACCTTACACGGTCAGCCGCTGGCCACAATGGCGGGATTCTTGAAGGAATCCGATATCAAAGAGGCACAGGGCACCGAAAAGGCTGAAGATATGGTCCGCGCAGTTGTAGCTGACTTCAATTTGATCAACGATCAGTTGAAGGAAGGGATGGAAATCGCAGAGAAAGCCGGTGACGAAACGACCGGAGATTTACTGCTCTCGATTCATGCCAGTCTGGAGAAACATACGTGGATGCTGGAGGCTTTTCTGGGCAATTCCTAACAACGACTCGATTAACGGTAAAATAATAGAAGGAGCACTGCTGCGGCAGTGCTCTTTTTGCTTGTTCATGCGCTAACGATAAGTAAGTGAAGTGTTTGCGATTGATCGGAGCAGCGTTTACAATGGAACTAAATCATAGATAAAACAGGGAGTGGAAGCAAGATGACAGCAACGGAGCACCAGCAACCGGATTGGGTAAAGGAAGCCTGGAAGCAAACAGTTAATAAGGTGAAGCGAACGAGCAGCCGAATTGGAGACGGATTTCCGCATGCAAGTGTGGATGGTGTGTATAAGCTGGAGCCGGCCTCCTGGTGGACGGCTGGATTCTGGCCGGGACTGCTGTGGCTTGTTTACCGCGATACGAAGGATGAGGCTTTAAAGCAGCTGGCCGAATCCTGCGAGCGGCAGTTGGATCAAGTGGTGACTGATTATTACAAGCTTGATCATGATATCGGCTTCATGTGGACACTTACAAGTCTGGCTCGCTACAAGCTGCTTGGTGCAGAGGATTCCAAACGCCGTGCCCTGTTTGCAGCCAATCTGCTCGCAGCCCGCTTTAACGTACAAGGTAATTATATACGTGCCTGGAATCCATGGCGTGAAGGTGAGCAGAATGCCGGATGGGCGATCATCGACTGCATGATGAACCTTCCGCTGCTGCATTGGGCATCAGTGGTCACAGGTGACCCCCGCTATAAGCATGTGGCGGTACGTCACGCCAATATGGCGCTCGAGCATTTCATTCGCCCGGATGGATCGGTGAATCATATTGTCATATTTGATCCGGAAACCGGAGAGAAGCTGGAAGTAAAAGGTGGACAAGGTTATGCACCAGATTCAGGATGGTCGCGCGGCACAGCTTGGGCGATCTACGGCATGAGCTTGAGCTATCAGTATACGGCTGACGAGAATTACTTGAATGCGGCCAAACGTGCGGCGCATTTCTTCCTGGCCAACTTGCCGGAAGACCATGTACCTCATTGGGATTTCCGTTTGCCGGAGGGTGTGCCTGCTTACCGCGATACTTCTGCTGGCGCTTGCGCGGCCTGCGGTTTGCTGCTGCTTAGCGATCAGGTGAGCGGTCAGGAATCGGCACTTTACCGTAAGGCTGGGGAGCGCATCCTTCACTCCTTGTATGTGAATTATGGAGCATGGGATTCGGAAACGGAAGAAGGACTTATTGTTCAAGGTACCTCACATTTCCCGGAAGGAAAAAATGTCAACGTGCCACTTATCTACGGCGACTATTATTTTGCTGAGGGCGTAGCACGGCTGGCTGGGCACCGTGACCTGTTCTGGTAAATGGGAGACGGAGGTCGGTATGGACTTTGCTGCCTCCAACGTTTTTATTCCTGACATATAGGGAGGGATGATGAAACATGAGCGGAATCAATAGCTTGAACGAATGGATAACCACTGCAGCGATTTCTATGGTGATTACATTGATAACGGGCTGCAGTGGAGCCTCCATCGATACGCAATCCCAACCGCCTGCCGTGACGGCCCCATCAGTGTCGGTGCCTGCAGCAGGAACGGGTTCCACTACATCGCAACCCAAACAAGGGCAAGCTGGAGCTGTGAATACGGCAATTCCCTATACACAAGAGGTATTTGCTTCGAAGCTGAATGTGCCTTGGGATATGGATATCGCACCGGATGGCCGAATTTTCTTTACGGAACGCGGAGGCGTTATCCGAGTCATCGATATGGGCAAACTCGTGGAACAGCCTGTTTATCGGTTCGAGAAGCCTTTTCTTCAGGAAGGCGAGTCGGGACTGCTCGGACTGGTGCTGGACAAGGACTTCGCGACTAATCATGCTATGTACGTCTACCATACCTACGAAGAAGGAGGAGGAACCCGCAATCAGGTGCTGCGCATGATCGAAAGCAACAATCGACTGCAGCTCGATAAAGTTATTATCGACAAGCTGCCTGGTGCCAGAACGCACGATGGTGGGCGAGTCAAAATAGGCCCGGACGGTATGCTGTACATCACCAGTGGGGACGCCGGTCAATCCTCGATTGCTCAGGATCTAAGTCAATTGGGTGGGAAAATATTGCGCATCCACCCAGACAGCACTATCCCCCGGGATAATCCGTTTCCCGATTCTCCCGTGTATTCATTGGGTCATCGGAACCCGCAAGGCCTGGCCTGGCACCCGGTGACAGGCAAACTGTTCAGCACAGAGCATGGGCAGTCAGCTCATGACGAGTTTAACTTGATTGAGCCCGGAGCGAACTACGGCTGGCCGCTTATCGAGGGCGACGAGTCTGAGATTGCGGCCAAGGACAAGAGCAAGCTCGGTCCGGGAACACTCAGGTTGCCTCTAGTGCATAGTGGCAATGAAACCTGGGCGCCATCCGGTATTACTTTCGTTACCAAAGGACCTTGGAAAGGGAATCTGCTCGCAGCCAATCTGCGTGGGGCTCAACTACTGCGGGTCGTACTGGGCAATGACCAGCAATCGATTCAACAGTTGGAGCCACTGCTCAAGAATGAGCTGGGTCGTATTCGCAATGTGATGGAGGGGCCTGATGGCTCGATCTATATCATGACGAACAACCGCGACGGTCGCGGTACCCCAGGTGCTGAGGATGACCAAATTATCCGGTTGAAGCCCAACTTCCAGTAGGATTCAATAAAGGTTAAGTCTGAATAGACGGTCGGATACAGTGAGTGAATTTTGAAGCACCGAAAGTATGGAAGAACAGAATGAACGGAGAAATGATATATATGTTATCCATGGAAACACTTGTTGACGAGGTCATAACCAAGCAATCGCTGATTCAAGGTACCTTTAGTCAGCCTCGTCCGAATAATCTCTCCGATTGCAGCAAGGTGATGGTGAAGCCGCTCATTTTAAAAGGAGAGCTGCAGTATCAGTTCAGCTCCTATTGTGGTAATAAAGTGCTGCATGACAACATGCGGCCCGATGCTGCAGCCGCTCAGATTCAACGATTGCTGTCAGAAGCATTTCGGCAAGGGCTGCTTCAGACTAAGGATGCCGATTATCAGGTGTTGATCAGCAAGAAGGGCAAGCTGGGTATCTTGACCAAGCCGCCCACGAAGAAGCAGGCTGCCGAACTTACCCACAATCGCAAGAAAAATTATTTGCTGGAGGAAGGCACGCCTGTGCCATTTCTAATCGAGCTTGGGATCATGAATGCCTCAGGTAAGGTGCTTGCACCCAAGTACGATAAATTTCGGCAAATTAACCGATTTGTCGAGCTGATCGCTGATATTGTTCCGCATCTGCCAACAGACCGAACATTGAACATTATTGATTTCGGCTGCGGAAAATCCTATTTGACCTTTGCGCTGTACCACTACCTGAAGGAGATACAGGGCTTCGATCTTCGCGTTATCGGACTGGATCTCAAAGAGGATGTCATCCGTCATTGCAGCGATTTAGCTGAACGCTTTGGCTATGAGGGCCTACAGTTTCTCGTTGGAGATATCGCTCAGTATGACGGGTTGGAGCAAGTGGATATGGTCGTCACCTTGCATGCCTGCGATACGGCTACCGATGCTGCGCTGGAGAAAGCCATCCGCTGGCAGGCTGGTGTTATTTTATCGGTGCCTTGCTGTCAGCATGAATTGTTTCGACAGGTGGAGGCTCCAGTACTAGCTCCGCTTCTGCAGCATGGTATCTTGAAGGAACGATTCTCAGCGCTTGCAACCGACGCGATTCGTGCCAGCCTGCTGGACCTGCTGGGTTATAAAACACAGCTGCTTGAGTTTATCGATATGGAGCATACGCCCAAAAATATATTGATCCGCGCAGTCAAAGCAGCCGCACCGAAGGCCGATGAACTGGCTGCAGCAGCTCGAAGCTATATGGAATTCCGCAGCTTGTTAAGCGCAGAGCCTTATCTGGAAAAAGCGATGAGCAAGGAACTACAGCCATTGTTAGCTGTCGCAGGTAAAATGGCGGAGTAACTTTTAACCAATCATTAGGAACGCGCATGTGAAAATTTACGACAAAGAGGCTCTGGTTATGTAAGGAGTCTCTTTTTGTAATGTTTGAAGTTAGAATATGTTCACAAAAAAATATATTTTGTCGAATGTTCATCTAAAAAACACATAGTTATTCCTTGTATTAGGTCTTTTAGCTTATATCATTGTATAATATTAATATTATAGCTCATTGCGGAGGTGTTACTGTGCTCAAGTGGACTCATTCATTAACTGCACGATTTATGTTATTTACAGGTGTTATTCTGCTAATATTGATCGGGGCTATTTATGCTTACGAGTGGAACAAGATTCGTGTCGATGCAGAAGCACAGCTTTTTGAAAAAGGGAGCGCCATGGTCATTTCTCTCTCCAAAACATTGCAAAGTATTGCTGAGGATGATATCAGGGACGGGACGATTTTGAAAAGCGGAAAGAAGCTCACTGGCGAGGAATTGAAGAAGAATTTGTTCAATGACAAGCTGCAGGTCGTACCGGAAAGCCAAAAGGAAGCCGAGAAGCGCTCTAAAGATCCCGCCTACGGAGACGTGAAGCAAAAGCTTTTTGATGGACGGATGATTCCGCTCGCTCAATACGAGCTTAAGTATACAAGTGCATACGATGAATATACGGATGATCACTGGAAGCGGGTTATCGATGGCTTTTTGGTCGATGAAAATGTGGTTTTTGTGGTGCCGATTGCGTATTCAGCGAATCCCGACTTTAATGGTTATGTGGCGACACATAATACCAAGCTGAGTCTTACAGGTGAGGATTCTAAGGATGCATGGGGAGCTACAGGACTCGCAAGTCAAAAATATCGGGGCAATCGCGTATTCAACGATATTGTCGGTTACTCGGCGGCGTCCTATCAAGATACAACCAAACCGCTGCTGCAAAAATATTCGCAGGTCGTCGAGCAGAAGGTTTTTGAACGATGGGATCTGGCTTATCCGTTAACCATTGATGGCAAGCACTGGGGAGCGGTTCGCGTTGATTTATCCAAAGAAGGCTCTGACGCGTTTATTAACAAGCAGCGTTTAAAATCAGGGCTCGAGCTGGCAGCATTATACATAGGTGTATTGATCATATTATTCATATTATCGGGAGCCATCGTATCTCGGAAGTTAAAGTTTATGCTGCAGGCTGCGATCAATCTGAACTCTCAGGAAGCAGATTTGACCTACCGCATTCCGGTTCGTGGTAAAGATGAAATGGACAGGCTGGCTGAGGAAATTAACCGCTTTATTTTTCATTTACAGATGATGATGAGAACGATAGGAAGGATGTCTAACCAAGTCGGCACGATCTCCAGTGATTTGACGAGCAGTGCCGAGCGTTCGAACACGAACGCACAGCTAATGTCTCAGACGGTCCAGGAGCTCACAATGGGTGCCGGGCATCAAGCGACCAGTGCAGAAGACAGCGCTCGAGCGATGGAAGAGATGGCTACCGGAATCCAGCGTATTGCCGAGGCTTCGGCCGATGTGACGGAAGCGACGCAGGAATTGGTACGAGAAGCGGAGCAGGGCAGTCGCGCAGCCGGGCAGGCCGTTAACCAGATGATGACTTTGAGCCAATCCGCACAGGAGGTTGGTTTTTCAATTGAAAAGCTCGAGCAGGACATGCAGGCGGTGGGCGGCATGGCGCAGGTCATCTCAGGGATCGCTTCACAGACCGGTTTGCTGGCGCTGAATGCGGCTATCGAAGCGGCGAGGGCAGGCGAGCAAGGCAAGGGCTTTGCAGTTGTAGCCAGTGAGGTTAGAAAGCTGGCGGATCAATCGGAAGCATCGGCTCAGCAAATTAATGAACGTATCACGGATATTCAGGCCTCGATGACAGCAGCCGTACAAGCCATGCAGCGGGGTGGAACGGACGTTGAGGACGGTGTTAACGAAGTTAGGCAGCTGCAGCAGGTATTATTGCGTATGCTGAATTCGGTGCACTTGGTATCTACACAGATGGAAGAAGTATCAGCGGCGGCCGAGCAGATGTCAGCGGGGACAGAGGAAGTTACGGCTGGGATCGAAGAAATAGCGCGTATTGCCGGATCTGCAGCAGATCAGGCGCAGCATCTTGCGGATGCGTCCTTGCATCAGCTGAAGGATTCTGAAGAAACAAGTGATCGGTCCGTAACACTTATGGAGGCTGCTGGTCAGCTGAAAGGAACGGCCGATCGATTCAAAGTGTAGGTTGGAGTATTATAGCAGTAAGCAATGGGTAGAAGCGTATTAATGAAGTGATAGTTTGTTCCAACAAAGAGGACGTAATGATGTCAAACATCGTTATATCCTCTTTTTTTCATGGTTTGAGCCTTTAACGCTGAAAAACATCGTACCAAAACAGCATTCATGAGTTTATAAGCCTAACTCCTCCATATGCAAAGTCATTGACAGTTGATAGCAGGCAATCCGTTTACGTTCTGGTCCCCTAACTGGAAAAAGCCGCTTGTTTAAGCGAATTCCGAAATGGTTAAGGAGAAGGTAATAGCATAGATACAAGCTAATGGGAAGACGGGGAGATGGTTAGATGCTACTTGAAGGATTTTACCACATTGCCCAAAATAACTGGGCCTACGCATATGACAAGGATACAATCCATGTTCGGGTTCGAACGAAACGGGATGATGTGGAGGAAGTGACCGCGGAGACGGGTGACAAGTATAACTGGGACCGGTTTTATCGGGAATATCCCCTTAAGAAAACGGGGGCAGACAAAATGTTTGATTATTGGGAGGCCAGTATCAAGCCCTATAACAAGCGGGTTTCCTATTGTTTTCGCATCCGGGCGGGGTCTGAGACGGTGTGGCTGACGGAAAATGGTGTATTGAGCTACAGGCCCATGCCCACCGGAGGTTATTATGATATCCCCTATATCCATGAAATCGACCTGCATACCGTTCCGGAATGGGCGAAGAGAGCTGTATTCTATCAGATCTTTCCGGAGCGATTTGCGAACGGAGACCCATCGATTAATCCGGCCCATACCGAACGATGGGGTGGTAAACCGACTTATGATATCTCATTTGGCGGTGATCTACAAGGAATCATTGACCATCTCGATTATTTGCAGGATCTGGGCATTACAGCACTGTATTTGACGCCTGTATTTGAAGCGCCCTCTAATCATAAATACGATATCGTAGATTACAAAAAGGTAGACCCCCATTTTGGAACCAATGCGCTGCTCCATGAGCTGGTTCAAGCCTGTCACCTTAAAGGCATCAAGGTCATGCTGGACGCCGTGTTCAATCACTGCAGTGAACAGTTTCCTCCTTTTCAGGACGTATTGAAAAAAGGACGGAAATCGCAATATGCAGGCTGGTTTCACATAAACAGCTATCCGCTTGCTACAAAGGACGGCATTCCGAGCTATGATACGTTCGGCTTTTATGGACATATGCCTAAGCTGAATACGTCCAATCCTGCTGTAAAAAAGTATTTGCTGGAGGTCGCTGAATATTGGGTCAAGGAGGTCGGTATTGACGGATGGCGTCTGGATGTAGCGAATGAAATCGACCATTATTTTTGGCGGGAGTTTCGTGATGTCGTGAAAGCCGCTAATCCGAACGCCTACATTGTTGGCGAAGTGTGGAACGATTCTCTGAAATGGCTGCTCGGAGACCAATTTGATTCGGTGATGAATTATCCATTCTCCAATAAGCTGCTGGAATTTTTCTCTGATTCCCGAATGGATGGTTTTGACTTCGCGACAAGCATCAGCGGACTGCTGATTCGTTATCCGCAGCAGACAAACGAAGTGATTTTCAATTTATTGTGCAGCCACGATACCCCCCGGGTGATGAACCGTGTAGGTAACAATAAGCGGAGATTAAAGCTGTGCGTCGTATTTTTACTTACGTTTATGGGAACGCCGTGCATTTTCTATGGAGATGAGATTGGACTAACTGGTGGAGAGGATCCGGATTGCCGCAAATGTATGGAATGGGATGAGGACAAGCAGGATCGCGAGCTGTTCGATTTTTATAAGCTGCTGATTGCGCTGCGCCGTAAGCATGAGGTGCTCGTATCGGGAAGCTTCCGGTTTCTGAGAGCGGAGCATGGTGATCGTCGCATTATTTATGAACGGTTAAACCATCGGGTGCATTTTACGGTATGGATGAACAATACAGGAGACAAGACGATATTGAGTCACCCGATGGAAACAAACGATTGGGTTGATGCGCTGACGGGCGAGCCTGTGCGGACGAAGGATGGGCGGATGTTTATTCAGCTTGAGGAATTCGGCTACCGGATTTTATATCGCTCCCTGCAGTAACGTTGACAGTAGGATCGATTACTTTTTTTAACAACTGCACGGGAGTGGTTATCATGCTGCAAAATAAATTTTTTCGGTTGTGTATTGGTATTATCCTGGTTTTAATCATCTTTAATTTGATGGATCGGGTCGGTTATTTGTTTAGTCCGCTGCTGATGATGTGCCAAACTTTGTTTGTGCCGATTTTGATCTCGGGATTTTTATATTATATGATCCGACCGCTCGTTAACTTTTTGGAGAAAAAAGGTATTAAACGCGCGGTAGGCACCTTGTTGATTTATTTTGTCATTACGAGCCTGACTGTGCTGTTTGTCGTAGCGTTCGGCCCGATGCTGCAAGCCCAGATCGAAAATTTTGTCACGAATGTGCCTGAATTGGTCGAGAGCACCAAGGTGCAGATTGAAAAGCTGCAGCAAAACCGGCTGCTTGCCGCTTATTTCACGAAAGATCATGGGGATCTTTCCACCAAAGTTGCCGAATATGTCAACAATGCGATTACGTATGCAACCAACTACTTAAGCGATATGGTCAGCTTTATGACCAGCATTCTACTGCTGATTACGACGATTCCGATCATTTTGTATTATCTGTTGATTGGTGGACACAAAGCGATGGAGAACGTGGTAGGGATGCTGCCCAAGGGGTATACACATGTAGCTCGAGAAACGCTGGAGGAAATCGACGGTGTGCTGAGCGGTTATATTATTGGTCGTATCATTATCAGCGTCTGTCTTGGTGCTTTGATTTACGTTGGCTTTCTGGTCATAGGACTGCCGTATCCGCTGCTCCTCGCAATTATCGTTGCTGTCACCAATCTGATTCCGTTCATTGGACCCATTATTGGTGCGGTACCCGCATTGATCGTGGCCTTTACGCAATCGTACCCGATGATGATGTGGGTAGCTCTGCTCATTATTGTCGTCCAACAGCTGGACGATACACTGCTGGCTCCACATGTATTTGGGAAACGGATGGATGTGCATCCGTTGACAATTGTATTATTACTGCTGGTTGGTGAAAATTTGGCAGGTATTCTGGGTATGCTACTAGCAATTCCCGTTTACATGGTGGTGAAAATTGTCTTGCTGAGGATCAATCGTCTATTCGTTTTTCGCTATGAATAACAAGTCGGTTTAAGGCTGTCGGTGGTTTCAATTAGGCGCTGGAGCGTTTAATAGAAGATACAACCTATGACAGGGAGGGATTATTGATGTCTAAAAAAGATTGCATTGCCATGCTTCTTGCAGGAGGTGAGGGGCGCAGACTTTCTCCTTTGACGAATAATTTGGCTAAGCCTGCCGTTCCCTTCGGGGGTGAATATCGCATTATCGATTTCCCTTTAAGCAACTGTGCGAATTCCGGCATTCATACCGTAGGGGTTCTAACGCAATATGCGTCCGAATCGCTGCATACGCATATAGGCGGTGGCGAACCTTGGGGCTTGTACGGCTCCGATGCGGATGGTGTTTCTTTATTGGCGGCTTCTCCAGAGGACCCGTGCGGTTATCTGGGAACAGCCGATGCTATTTACAAAAACCTGAGCTTTATCGACGATCACAACCCGGACGATGTCTTGATTCTATCCGGTGACCATATTTATTCGATGGATTATCGCAAGCTAAGAGACGTTCATACCGCTAGCGGGGCCGATGCTACGGTGTCGGTCATGGAGGTGCCGCTCGCTGAGGCGCATCGTTTTGGTATCGTCGGGGTTGATGAGAGCATGCGTATCGTGAACTTTGTTGAGAAGCCGACCAAGCCTCAGAGCACTCTCGCTTCGATGGGGATTTATATATTCAAATGGTCGTATTTGCGAAAGATGCTTATTGAGGATTCGGAAAATCCGAAGTCGAGCCATGATTTTGGCAAGGATATTATTCCGCATATGCTGCGTCTCGAAGGCAAATTGTATGCATATCCATTTGAAGGTTACTGGCGTGACGTGGGTACGGTTGATAGTTTGTGGGAAGCCCACATGGATCTATTGGAGCAGGATATGGAGCCACATCTCGAGCCTGATCCTCATGCATGGCAGACCTACAGCCGCGACCAATATATGGGAAGCGGGCGTTCTCCCATCTCACGGACAGACGAGCACGATTCCTCGCTTTCCCATTGGAACAATGCGGTGCTTGGCGACGTACAGCGCACAGTCGTGTTCTATGGCGTTCAGGTGGCTGAAGGCAGTGTGGTAGTGAATAGCGTGCTTATGCCTAATGTGAAAATAGGCCGTGATGTCCATGTAGCCTATGCTATTATTGGAGAAGGAGCCATTATCAAGGATGGGACTCGAATCGAAGGCAGTATAGGTAAAATCGAAGTTATTGCACCACATGCCGTTATCGAAGGGAGTGCGTTCGCCCCTTCAACGGCCCTTAACATTCAACAAACCTAATAGTGGAGGGATTTGTGCATGATGAATGCGAACGACGCACTAGAGCAAAGCATACAGCAGAGGCTGCAGGGCAAGGTAGCTGTAATAACGGGAGGCGGATCCGGGATCGGTAAGGGCAGTGCCTTATTGATGGCGCGTCATGGTGCCAAAATATGCCTGTTCGATCGCACGCTGGACAACGCCAATAAAGTCCGTGATGAGATCATAGCGGCAGGTGGTGAAGCTGCCGTTATACATACGGATGTGTCCCAAGCCAACAATGTTGAGGAGTCCTATAAAGAGGCTTTGCATACGTACGGTCGTTTGGATATTGTGTTTGCTAATGCCGGGATTAACGGCGCGATGACTTCGATTGAGCATATGGAGGTCGAGGATTGGCAGCAAACCATCGATATCAACCTCAGAGGTACATTTCTGACTGTCAAATATGCGATTCCTTATTTGAAAGAAAGCGGCGGCAGTATTCTGATCAACAGTTCGATCAATGGCAATCGCGTCTTTTCGAATATTGGATTCAGTGCTTATGCCTCCAGTAAGGCGGGACAGGTAGCTTTTATGAAAATGGCTGCATTGGAGCTGGCACGTTATAAAATCCGTGTCAACGCCATTTGCCCAGGTGCAATTGAGACTTCGATTGACGATAATACATTTAAAAAGCCGGAATTAAAGGAAGTCCAAATTCCTGTGCAATATCCCGAAGGCGACCAGCCGCTAGCCCATAAATCGGGGTCAGCCGAGCAAGTAGCGCAGCTGGCGTTGTTCCTGGCTTCCCACGACTCCTCACATATTACCGGTACCGAGATTTATATTGATGGAGCGGAATCACTGATCCATGGATAAACGGCGGTGAGTCGAATAAACAGAAATCCCCCTGATGATCAGGCAAACGGCACACCAAGTGCGCTGCCAGGTCATCAGGGGGATTGTTTTTGTTTCTATATCCTTGTCTTCGATGGTCGTAGTTTATTCCATACGGTTTAGAAGTTCGTCTGTGACATCCACCATCGAGTCCTCTGTTTGCGACAATGGCTGGTTTTTTCCAAAAAAGGAACGGACCCTCAGACCTTTAAAGGTTGCGCTCATTTCAAATAGCTTGGTGATGGCATCGTCCTTACTCAAAGGCCCAGCCAAAATTTTTTTGCGATATACAATGTAATATTTATTCATCTAAACCCCCCGTTGGTCGCGCTGCTCATGTTGGCTTTGATTGGTATTCGTATAAAGTCGGGATTTGGATCACTCTATTTTTGAATTTTTTGAAATTTTTTTTGAAAACCAAAGATGACGAGCCCGTTTATCCTCGAATACAGCTATGCTACAATATATAGGCCTCATGTGATGGGGTTTGTATATAAATATTAAAGGATCGGATGTCATCATGGGGTATTTTCTGCTTATATTGGCTACACTGTCATGGAGTTTTGTAGGGATTTTGGTAAAAACAGCAGCTGCGATGGTAGACAGCACGACGATTACGTTTGCCCGCTTCGGGATTGGGATTGTCTTTTTGGGGATATGGCTGCTGCTGAGACATCGCAGGCTTAGCCTGGATATCGGAATGAAATGGATTTGGATTGGTGTGATCGGCAAATGCTGCAATTATTTTTTTGAAAATATGGCGTTATCGATCGGTTCCTCTTACGGTAATATATTGGTTGGTCCACTGCAAACAGTGCTGCTGCTGATCATATCGGCCTTTGTGTTCAAGGAATATGTGTCAGGGCGCGGTTGGATGGCTGCGGGCTTGTGTGTAGCCGGGGTAGTGACGATTAGCTGGAATGGCTTGCCGATTGGCGAGGTGCTGACAAGTAATGGGCTGGTTACGGTATTGTATATGCTATCAGCCGTCGGAAGCGCGCTGCATGTGCTCAGTCAAAAGATGCTGATCCAGTCAATGGATACAGGAAAAATGAATTTTTCCGTCTTTTTCTGGTGTTCTGTGCTCATGGCGTTACCTCTGCCTTTTCAAGCGCATATGACGGGACCGGTTAACGGTTGGGGGATCATGGCATTGATCGGTTTAGGCTTAATCACAGGCTTAAGCTTTAACTGGTTTGCACAGGCGATGAAACGGGTGAGCTTCACCGTCGCCATCCTTGTCAGCAATAGCAGTATACTATTTACGATTGTATGGTCCTATTTATTTTTCCACGATCGGATTACATTGTATATATTGGGCGGAGCCGGGATGTTTATTGGCGGGATACTGCTGCTTAATTGGCCGATGAAGCGAGCGCGTATCAAAGAGCTGGAAGCTTGAATGAGCCAGGTACAATAGGCTCCTGTCGGAGCCGCACAGCTCGTAGTAATCAAAGTAAGGAGGTCATAACATGGAAACTGCAGGTCACGCGGAGTATCGACTGCAGGGGCTGCCGCCAGTAATCCATGCATCGAGTCGAACGCTGATACTGGGCTCAATGCCAGGGGCGGTATCCTTGAGCAAGCAGGAGTATTATGGACATCCTCGCAATCATTTTTGGCCGCTGCTCTATGCCATTTGGGGTGAGGGCAGTCCGCCAGAAACTGCATACAGGGATCGGTTGGATTTTGCGCTGGAGCAGGGTGTAGGCCTGTGGGATGTTCTGGCTGGCTGTGAGCGGGAGGGCAGTCTTGATGCGGATATACGGAAGCCGGAGGCTAATGATTTTATCCTGCTGCTGAACGAATACCCAACCATAGAGCGGGTGTTCTTTAATGGTAAGACGGCTGAGCAGCTCTATCGCAAGCAGGTGCTTCCACAGCTGTTGAAGCAAGAGAAAGGCACCCATATAAAGTACGATACATTACCCTCATCAAGTCCGGCCAGAGCCATGTCTTTACAGGATAAGCTGGTGGATTGGCGTAAATTGGGGGATGCTTAAGGTATAAGCTTCATTAACACGGGGTTATTTTCTTGGACGAATGCTTATGAATCAATCGTTCCTTGAAGGGAACACGCTGAGGAGGAGTCATGATGGTCAAACAGCCAAGTATCGTGCCATTTGGGTATGAGCCAGATAAGGAGCGGCAAGGTCCACGAGGGACCATGTGGGTATACGATAGCTTTGCGGATTGTGGCGCTCAACAGCTTGTGCGAATTGTAAGCTTGGCGTCACGAAAAGAAATGAGAAAGCTGGTGTTCTATCCACTGCATGAAGAAACCCTGCGACGTATGGGCGAGCCGGGGGCCGCACCCTTTTACCGCAGAGCGGATGAGTTGGAGGAGTCTCTGGAAAACATGGAGCTGCCCGTAGATACGGCGATTGATCGCTGGGAGGGGCGCCGTAAGAAATACACCCCGATGGACACGGCCTTCCGATTTTTGGAGGAGAAGTATGCAGGTCCTTACTTTGTGTATATGACGGTGGATACGGCGAATACGGCAGCGAGCTTTGATAGCTTCGAATTCTGGATTAAAAAGCTGCGGCTCTGCATCGATTTCAAGCTCGCTTCATCGGAGTCCCTACACCCCAAACTGCAAGCTTTTGCTCACCGCTGGGAAGCTGTAGATTAAGGATCAGCTGCTGAACAACCGAGCCTCAAGTATAAGTCATGACCCTTAAATTCCCATCGCGATGCGAATCTTATAGTACACCTTAACAGGGATACAAGATGAAGCTTACGTCGTAAAATGATGCGACACTCCTAGGAGGATAACGATGAGAAAAATAATATGGGTCATGGCTGCCTGCTTAGGCATAACACTGGTCATTTATGGATTCACAGCTTGGGGCGGACAAGAGGTTTCGGCAGAGGTTTCACAAGAAACCAAGGGCAGCTTTGTTCGGCTGGAGCCTGGGGGCAAAAAGCTGGTAGTCACCACAGGGGGAAATGAAACGGTATATCCGTTGTCATCCACGGTCTGGGTATATCGGAATATGGAAAAGTCAGCAGCAGAGCAGCTTCAAGCTGGAGATGGGCTGGAAATCATATTGAATGCAAAGGAGCAGGCGGCATATATCAAAGCAACTTCACCTCAATTTGCAGCCTCGCAGTCATCTGCAGGAACAGTTGGTGCTGGGACGGGGGCAGATGGGAATGCGGGTGTAGCGCCTTCGCCTGGTACTGAATCCACTGTGCTCCCGAACGCAGCTGTCAAGCCGGATTCGAGTAGTGGGGCAACATCTCCAGCGGCAGGTGCAACAAGCGGGAGTCCGATACCGTCGGGTGTGGCAGCGACGCCAGGGGCAGCTAATGCCGCCGCGGTAACGTCGAAGGACAATGAAGCTTATCTGGACAAACTAACGATCGAATGGAAAAGTCGCGATTTGATTCTCCGAGTTAAACGTCAGGGTGGAGATCCCTCGGCAAAAGCAAACGATGTTATTATTCAGGGCAAGGATCTTTCAGGCATACATTTGACGGGTACTTCGGCGGAGGCGTTTATACAACAGCTAGTCAAAGGACTGCCACAGCAGCAACCAGCTTTTGAAGCGCTTTTGAAGAAAAGAATTGCCGAGCAGTTTCAGGTGAAGGATGACAAGGTGGATTGGAAGCTGGATGTGAAATGGAAGCAAAGCTCTTCTGCTGCTGACAAGTCGAAACCAACTCAATCGAACCAGGATAAAGAGGACGACAAGGACAACGAAAAGAATAAAGATAAAGCGAAAGGTAAGGATTTTAATAAAGGAAAAGATAATGGTAAGCATTTTGAACGAGATTAGATAACAATAAGCGATCATACAAAGCCTTCAATCCTGCGCAGTTTCTGCGATGTGCGATTGGAGGCTTTTCATATGAGACAAAGCGATTGTATTCATTTTATGCAATTTCAGGATACTCACAGTTTTCACTCAGGGTGAATTCAGGTAGGCGCGGTAAGATGATCTTGTAAACAACAAATACAAACTTATGGAGGAATATACGATGAAACTTAACAAAAAATTGGTTGCAACAACACTTGGAGCTATGCTGGCATTGAGCGCAATGGGATCGGCATTTGCCGCTGACCTTACTACAACGAATACGAATCCGAATCCGGGAGTAGCCAAGCCCTATACGGTGAACAAAGATGATGTCAGTAAAGGCGGGTTCCGAGGTGGCGCAAGCTTGGAAAAGCAGGCTGCAGAGAAAGGGATCACGGTTGATGCTTTGAAGGTGCAATTGGAGCAGGAGCGTCAGGCGAAGCTGGAAAAGCAAGCGGCTGAAAAAGGCATCACTGTCGATGAACTGAAAGCACAGCTGGAGCAGGAACGTGGAACCAGAGGTGGTAATAAGGACGGAGGCAAAGGCGGATTCCCTGGTGGCTTTGGTGGCGGTCAGGATCTGGAAAAGCTAGCCGCTGAAAAAGGGATTACGGTAGAAGCCTTGAAGGCACAATTCGAGCAGGAGCGCCTGACGAAGCTGGAAAAGCTGGCGGCAGAAAAAGGCATCACGGTGGATGAGCTTAAGGCTCAGCAGGAGCAGGAACGTGCTGCCAGAGGTGATAATAAAGGTGGATTCCCTGGTGGTTTTGGCGGTCAGGATCTGGAAAAGCTAGCCGCTGAAAAAGGGATTACGGTAGAAGCCTTGAAGGCACAATTCGAGCAGGAGCGTCAGGCACAGCTGGAAAAGCAGGCCGCTGAAAAAGGCATCACTGTGGATGAATTGAAAGCACAGCTGGAGCAAGAGCGTGGAACCAGAGGCGGTAATAAGGACGGAGGCAAAGGCGGATTTGGAGGCGGTCAGAATTTAGAGAAGTTGGCGGCTGATAAAGGAATAACCGTAGAAGCCTTGAAGGCACAATTCGAGCAGGAGCGCCAGGCACAGCTGGAAAAGCAGGCTGCAGAGAAAGGGATTACTGTAGATGAGCTGAAAGCTCAAATCGAGCAGGAGCGTCAGGCGAAGCTGGAAAAACTGGCAGCAGAAAAAGGCATTACTGTAGATGAGCTTAAAGCGCAAATGGAGAAAGGACACGGAAACCGTACTCCCGTTGAAGCAAAAACTCAAGAATAACATGAAGAGGAAAAGGGCGGACTTACGCCCTTTTTCTTGCGTTTAATAATGCATAATTGCTGAACAGCATGCTGCATGCTTCCCGATTTAACATGTATACAATAGAACAAGGAAGACCAGATAAAGGCGAATTTCCATTCAGCTCTGAATGAGAATTCGCTTTTATTTTATATTTAATAACAGGCCAAGATCGATCGTGAAAGTTTAGGATTGTCTCATTGTTTTGGCAATTTGATCGCTCTAAGATTAGAGGGTGACTTTAGTCGAGGAGGCTCACCATGGCGACAATCAAGCAAATTCGTTGCATACGTACGAGAAGAAATGGAAGCTGGACGATTGTAAAGGTAATGACTGATCAGGACGGTCTATACGGCATCGGCTCTGCCTCTGATCTATATAATCCTGAAGCGGTGGTGCAGGTAATTGAGCAGTTGATCGCTCCTCTGCTTGTAGGCAAGGATGCCGATCGGATCGAAGATATTTGGCAAACGCTGCATCTGAGCGGCTATTGGCGCCATGGCAGCATTCAACAAACTGCCATCGGGGCGATCGATATGGCGCTGTGGGATATCAAGGGCAAGGAAGCAGGCAAGCCGGTCTACCAATTGCTAGGGGGCGCTTGCCGTTCAGCCGTTCCCTGCTACGGGCACGCGGGAGGCAAGGATCTGTCCATGCTGGTCGAGGAGGTGCACCGTTACCTGGAGGAAGGGTACACCGTGGTCCGGTGCCAGCTTGGAGCGTATGGAGGTGGGGGCTTCCGGGAAGATTTGACGAACCGGCCGGAGGGGTCCTGGACTAACGGTCCGGTCTTCGACGAGCAGACTTATTTAAATGCGATACCGGCCATGTTCGAGCAGCTTCGTCTGAAGTTCGGACCGGAGATCCAATTTACGCATGATGTGCATGAGCACTTGAACCCTATAACCGCGATTCAGCTCACCAAGCGTTTGGAGCCGTATCATTTGTTCTTTCTGGAGGATGCACTGCCCCCCGATCAGCTTGGCTGGTACCGTCAACTCCGGCAGCAATGCTCGACACCGCAGGCGGTCGGAGAACTGTTCACGAATCCGCAGGAGTTTGTGCCGTTGATCCAGGAGCGGCTGATTGACTTCATCCGGGTCCGCGTATCCAAAGCAGGCGGCATCAGCGCCTGCCGCAAAATCGCCGCGCTGGGCGAGACGTTCGGCGTCCGAACCGCCTGGCAGGAGGGTGGAGAGAACGACCCCGTCAATCAGGCGGCAGCCGTTCATCTCGATATGGCAATCTGGAATTTTGGCATTCAGGAAATCAATCATTTCACGGAAGAAGAGCAGGAGGTTTTCCCTGGCTGCATCGAACGCAAGGGCGGTTATCTGTATGTGTCAGAGAAACCGGGACTCGGCATCGACATCGACGAAGACAAGGCAGCGCTGCTGCTCGAAGCAGATTGGAACAAGAGCAAGTACCATAGGCCGTATCCCCTGGATCGCAAAGCCGACGGAACCATCGTCCGCCCGTGATCACTATTACCAACAAAGGAGCGTGATGTCAGATGAAAACAGTAGCTGTAACAGGAGCCAGTGGCAAGCTGGGAAATGAGGTTGTCAAGCAATTGCTGGAAGAGGGTTATCAGGTCGTCGCACTGGACGAGCGCAAATCCGATCAGTTCCGATGCAAGCAAATTCGCGTGGATCTGAATGATTTTGGTCAGGTCGTTGCAGGACTGGCCGGAGTGGACGCGGTGATCCATTTGGCTGCTATCCCTGCTCCGCTTGATTATACCCACTCGACTATTTTTTCCAATAATGTGGTCTCGACGTACCACGTACTGGAGGCAGCTTCGGTGCTCGGGATCGGGAAGGTCGTGCTCGGTTCAAGCGAATCGTCGTACGGCTTCTGCTGGGCACCGAGTCCCTTCGATCCGCTCTATGTGCCTGTGGATGAGGATCATCCCCAGCTGCCACAGGAATGCTACGGACTATCCAAGATCGTCAATGAGCAAACAGCCAGTATGTTTCACCGGCGTACGGGGATGCAGGTGATGTCGCTGCGCTTCTCTATGATCGTGGCTCCTCAGCAGTATCCCTCATTCGAGCCAGACATTCGGCATCCGGAGAAGCACAAGCGGATTCTGTGGAGCTATATCGATATTCGGGATGCAGTGAGGGCATGCATCGCTTCAATAGGTACGCTCTCGGTCGGATCGGCAGAACTCAATATTACGAGCAGGGATACGCTTAGTGATCGGGATACGGAGCAACTGCTCGATCAGTTTTACCCCGAGGTCAAGGAGCGGAGACAACGCTTCGCAGGGCGCGAAGCGATCGTAAGCACAGAGCGGGCGTTCCGTGTGCTGAACTGGAAAGCCGAGCATTCCTGGAGCGATACGATCCAGCGATAACATCTATATTTGTTGTTCCACGGATAGCCTTGAAGAGCGTTCAGCTCTTCAGGGTTATTCGTATTGTAGGCGGAGATATCGAGTGAAAATCAATAATCGCGTAATAAGTCTGGACAAAAGCATATAAAATAGAATGACCATACGTATCGTTGGGTACCGAAGGGGTGAATGCATGGATCGTGTGCTAATTGTAGATGACGAGAAGGAAATTCGGGATGGACTGAGGTCCAGATTACCTTGGGGCGACATCAAATCGCTGGAGCTACCCCACGATCTGAAGCAGCTGAGTGAGTCGTCGTATAGCCAGATCATATCTGTGGCTGTCAAATATATGCGCCGCAACTACGGAGACAGCCTTACGCTGCAGAGTGTGGCCTCTGAGGTCCATATTACGGCGGTTTGGCTGAGCAAGCTGTTCAAGAAGGAATTGAATCAGACCTTTCTGGAATATTTAACCTCGATTCGTATGGATAAAGCCAAGGAAATGCTCGGCGACGTACGCTTCAAAATCTACCAGGTTTCGCAAGAAGTTGGGTATCGTGATCCTGTCCATTTTTCCAAGCTGTTCCGTAAAAGCGTCGGCCTTACCCCGAAGGAGTACCGCAAGCTGAGGGGCATTCAGGATGAGTAACGCATTGCTCGGCTTTAAGTCATAGCAGGTATACGTTTGAGATAATCAGCGAAATATGGTACACTAATAGTAATCGGAATTGTAACAGTATATAAATTAAAGGGGGGATATGATGATCAATATTCATAGAGCAGCACGATTATTGAGATATATAGTATTGGCTATTGCATTGATGATGTCCCCTCCAACAAGTCTGCATGAAGAATATACAACGTATGAATCCATTCCCGAAACCGCAGCTGCCAATCAGGGAAATAAACCCAAGTTGGCCACCCGAAAGCATTCTTCGCTTTTGCATAAGCTTATGGTTACATCGCAATCCCTCCCGATTTTATTTGTTGTACTTCACCTTATTTTGAATCGTATTCCTTTACCCCGTTTGAACTTTAAACCCTGCATTTTTATATTACTGAAACGTTTGTTTATGACCCCCATTAGATTCACCTCCACTTTCGTGTCAGTAAATACCTCACTTGCCGTCTAAAAATCTCACCTTTGTTAATTGTGTATTTGTCACGCTTAAATAAGAACGTATGTTCTGTATTTCCGAGCTCTATTTGCTATTGCTAAAAATGAATGAAATTCAGGTATTCCGAAAAAAAGAAAGGTCTCTCGGAGGTTATTTGGTTTGTTTATCAACAGGTATGAAAAAACAGGAGGTCATCCAAGCATGAACGTTAAAGAATCCAACTTACCAGGGATAGGTAGAAAATTTGAAATCCATACACGTGGTGGCGAAAAGCTGGTCGTTATTATTCATGATGACGGAAGGCGGGAAATGTATCATTTTGAACACGATGATCCCGATGAAACAATTTCCACAATCACATTAGATGATGACGAAGCCAGACAAGTCGCCGCTATTGTAGGAGGCATGACGTATACCCCGAAAATGCTGGAGACGGTTGAAATGGCGTTTGACGAGCTGATTATTGAATGGTACAAAATCGAACCTCATTACAAAAGTATTGGCCAATCTATTGGAGGCCTGGATGTGCGCCAAAAATCGGGTGCAATGATTATTGCAGTCATTGAGAAAAATCATACGAAACACGTAAGCCCGGGTCCAGAGCTCGTTATTCAGAACGAAGCTACGCTCGTCGTGGTCGGAGAAAGACAGCAGCAAAGATTGATCAAACAAATTTTATTGAATGGAAGTGGTTGATATATGGATCATATGATACTCGAAGTAGGTCTTGCGATTGCACTCATAGCGATGGCGGGTCTGTTATCAGCCCGTTTGCGCTTTTCGGTTATTCCCTTTTATATTCTGATCGGGATGGCGGTTGGCCCCCATGCGCTGGAGCTGTGGCATTTTGACTTCCGCTTTATTCAAAGCGCACCGTTAATTGAATTCATGGGCCGGATTGGTGTGCTGTTTCTGCTCTTTTATCTGGGTCTTGAATTTTCAGTGGGGCGTCTGATCAAATCAGGGAAATCGATTGTAAAGGGCGGATCCATTTATATAGGGATCAATTTTATGTTAGGCCTGATGCTCGGTTGGATTGCCGGATACCCGTGGGCTGAGGTGCTTGTCATTGCCGGGATTACGACGATTTCGTCGAGTGCCATTGTGGCCAAGGTACTGGTTGATCTGAAGCGGACGGCTAATCCCGAGACGGAAATGGTACTGGGCATTACGATGTTCGAGGATGTATTCCTTGCTGTATATATTTCCATCCTGTCAGGTCTGGTACTGAGCAATTCCTCCAGCTTTGGAGGGGTGCTGCTGACAGCTGCAATTGCACTGGGCTTCATGCTCCTTGTCCTGTTTGTCGGACGCAAAGCGGTTCCGCTTTTGAATCGGGTGCTGAACATTAGGTCCAATGAGTTGTTCGGCTTGGTGATCTTTTCCATGCTGTTTCTGGTCGCGGGCTTTTCTGAGACGATTCACGTCGCTGAAGCCATCGGAGCGCTATTAATCGGCCTTGTTATGGCAGAGACCGACCATGCCAAACGGATTGAACACCTGATCATGCCCTTCCGGGATTTCTTCGGCGCCATTTTCTTCTTCAGCTTCGGATTAACGATCGATCCAATGGCATTAGGTGGGGCCATCTGGCTGTCGCTTGCCGCGGTGCTGATCACTTTAATTGGTAATTTCACTGCGGGGATGCTGGCCGGGATGAATGCGGGATTGTCTGTTAAATCCTCGCTGAATATTGGATTCACGATTATGGGACGCGGGGAGTTCTCGATCATCATGGCTAATTTGGCCAAAGCAGGTGGGTTAATGCCGGTTCTCCAATCCTTCGCTGCACTGTACGTACTCATTATGGCGATTTTAGGGCCGTTACTGTCCAAAGAGAGCAAGCACATCTATACGTTTCTCGACAAAATATTTAAATTCAAGGAGAGGCCCAAAAAGAAAATTAGCACGGTAGTCCAGGATTAAGCTATGTAAATTGATGTTCTGAAACGCTAGCTCGGAACCGGCTGTCAAGGCTTGGATTTCAAAGTGAAAGAGGAGGAACTAAACATGTTACGTGCTGCGATCAACCAGGTACAGTTTGCTGCTAGGGGCAAGTCCGCGAGATCTCGCCACCGGGGGACTCATATCCTGATAGTGATCCTGGGAGGTATTCTGGCCTCTATTGGGTTGGAGCTTTTCCTGATACCGAATAAAATTGTCGTTGGAGGCATGACAGGGATTTCAGCGCTTTTGTCCCATATGACGGAAATGCGGATTGGGTTACTGTTGTTCCTGTTTAATTTGCCATTCATTGTTCTGGCTTACCGTCATATCCGTTTGGAGTTTACGATCATGACTCTTCTTGGGATCGTCGTACTTTCGCTAAGCTCAATCTTTCTCCATCCTGTACCGGCATTGTTGGATAACAGCCTGTCGGCTGCGGTATGCGGTGGTGTGTGTTTAGGGTTGGGGATCGGCATGGTTGTCCGCTACGGAGGAACCTTGGATACCCTTGAAATGAACGAAAGATACTTGGCAAGACATCGCGGGTTGTTATCCCCAGAGAACGTGATTATGATGATGAACTGCAGCATCTTAACAGTAGCAGGCTTTATATTTGGTTGGCAGCAGGCGATGTACTCCATTATTGCCTATATACTGGCGTTTGAAATGCTGCATGTTTCGATTCGTGGTATCCATGGGCTGCTTCCTTACCGAACGCTATGCATCATGAGCAGCTGCGGTGAAGAAATTGAACGGGCAATCCAGCTCCGTTTCCGTAAGATCGATGATCCTGTAGAGCTGAAAGTAAGTAGTGTAAGCCCTGCTCAAGGGACTGGCGCAAAACCGATGTGGGAGCCAACCACACGACCTCCCCAATTTCTGATGTATACCGTCCATTTCCTGGACGTGATGAGGCTGAAGGCGATTATCAAAAATATCGATCCAGCTGCCAGTATCGCGGTTGGCGCTGGTCGGGTAAGCCAAGCGGGTAACGTAATGAAGAAGGTGGATAATAAACAGTAAATACAGCACATACTCATCAGGTAACTTGAATAGATAACCAGGTAAACCGAGCAGGAGCACTTTTTCTGGCCGCAGACAAATGGCTGAAGCCAGAAAAGGTATTCCTGCATTCATTGCAGCCAGCCACACCTATATGTTTACAGTTGCATAAAATAATCGACTCCGCTATAATCAATCTCAATACGTTGAAGGAGAGAATACCTATGTCTATGTATACATGCCGGATCTCACAACTTCATCATCACAAGCGGCGTTAGCACACCTGTTACGATAACAGGGAGGGCTAACGCTAATCGCGTTGGCCTCCCTGCGACATACAAGGCGCGCGGGACCAGAGGTCCTGCGCGTTTTTTTGTTTTCTTTTCCATAAACGAATGAAGGAGACGTGATTCCTGTATGCAAAATGTAAAAGGAACGTTTGATTATGTAGGTGCAGAGCAGGCGCTTCGCAAAAAGGTGCAATCGGTTATTGAAGCCAACTTTGAGCTGTATGACTTTGATTCCATGGAAACCCCCGTTTTAAACGAGCAGGAGCTGCTGGCATCCAAATATGCGGGAGGCGATGAAATCCTCAAAGAAATGTATCAATTGAGTGATCAGGGGAATCGGCAGCTGGGACTCCGCTATGATCTCACGATTCCCTTTGCCAAGGTAGTCGCTTTGAACCCGGGACTTGAAATCCCTTTTAAAAGGTATGAGATCGGCAAAGTATTCCGGGATGGTCCCGTCAAACGGGGGCGGCTGCGTGAATTTATTCAGTGTGATGCAGACGTAGTTGGCATTCAGGGGCCGGAGGCAGAGGCGGAGCTGATGCAGCTTGCGGCTACGGTTTTTCGGCAATTGGGCATGGATGTGGTGATTACCTGGAACAATCGGCAGTTTCTGAGTGAGCTGCTGGCTCGTCTGGGCGTGGTTTCTGCGGATGAACGATTATCAGTGATGCTGACATTGGATAAAATCGCCAAGATTGGTCGGGAAGGCGTTAAAGCAGAGTTGAGCACCAAGGGATTGGATGATGGTGTCACACGTAACATTATCGGATTGATCAGTATGGATAACCCAACCTTGGGGCAGCTTACCGCACAATTTGACCTCGGGGCCAGCCGTGGCGCTGAGGAGGCTGCTGCGCTTCAAGCGCTTATTGATCAGACCGGACTTGGACTCCGCTGCAGATTTGACCCTTTTTTATCACGGGGTTTATCGTTTTATACAGGTACAGTGTATGAGATTTTTGATAAAACGGGTGGGTATGGGTCCAGCCTCGGTAGTGGCGGGCGTTATGATGATATTATCGGACACCTTGTCGGTCGGGAAGATCTTCGTTACCCGGCTGTAGGTCTCTCCTTCGGCATGGAATCGATTATGGAGCTGCTGCTGGAAAAGGAAATGCCTATCGCACCCAGTTATGTGCTCGTCCTGCCTATAGGAAGGGAGCAAACATCTCTTGCCCTGCAAGCAGCTGCGAAGCTGCGGTCCGCAGAGATTCGTACACGCGTGGACGCCAGCGGACGTAAGCTGAAAAAGTCGCTCACTTCCGCAGCGTCCAAAGGAATCCGGTACGTCATTTTGATAGGTGAAGCTGAGGCAGTCCAAGGTCAGGTTCGTTTAAAGGATATGAAGGAAATGACCGAGAGTGCCATGCCGATTGAAACGGCCGTCCTGACGATTCGGGAGACTTCTACCGTGATCGTAATGCCGGTTCAGCAGACGGATTACGCGAGACGCCCGGAATCGGAAAAGGAGTAACGGGCGCGTCGCGCAGCACCCTGCTCATGATCCGATTGAACAGCGCGGCAGGCACGGCTCCTCCCGAGGTGACCAGATAATGATCGCGGTCTGTCTGATCATAGCCAAGCCAGATCGCCGTTGTCAGCTCCGGCGTGAAGCCGACGAACCAAGCGTCCTTGGCGCCATTGGCGCCGATGCTGCTGAACTCCGGCGTGTCGGGCAGCTGCGTGGTGCCCGTCTTGCCTGCTGCGGGCCGCCCGATCGCGGCGGCCGAACCGGTTCCTGACTTGACTGCCTCCTGCAGCAGTAAAGTCAGGTCATAAGCCACAGTCGGCCGCGTCAATACGGACGATTGTGGCACGGCCTCGACCAAGGTATGCCCATCCTTGGTCGTAATTTTCAAGATGGCGTGAGCCTTCTGCATCACGCCGAGATTGGCGATGCCGCCATAGGCCTGCGCCATCTGCAGGGGTGATACGCCCTCGGACAAGCCGCCGAGGGCCAAGCTCAAGCTGCGGTCGGCCGCCGTCAGCGGAATGCCTGCCCTTTGTACGAAGTCCAAGCCGGCTTCAATACCGATTTGGTTCAGCAGCCAGACAGCGGGAATGTTCCATGAACGTAGAATAGCCTCCTTCAATGTAACCTGTCCGCGTGTCTGTCCGTCCCAGTCTCGTGGTCGGTAACCGCCAATATCCAGCTTTCCATCATACAGGACGGAGCTCGAGGTGTAGCCGCGTTCGAGGGCAGGTCCGTATACGGCCAACGGCTTGAAGGACGAGCCTGGCTGGCGGCGCAGCTGGGTGGCATGGTTGAAGCCGCGGTATACCTGCGGTCCGCGTGTGCCGATCAGTGCGCGTATGCCGCCTGTCCGATGATCCATAATAACAGCGCCGCTCTGTATCATTTGGTCTGTCCTGCTTTCAGGGAACAAGGATGGCTGCCCATAAATCTCTTCAGTCGTTTGCTGGATTACCGGATCGAGATCCGTGTAAATCCGCAAGCCCGATGTTAGAATTTGTTCTTCTGTGAATCCATACAGCTCAGCGGCCTCTTCGATGACGTAATCCACATAAGAGGGATATTTTCCTTTCAAGGATTCTTCATTTTGCTGTTGAAGTGTAATGGGCTGCACAATTGCTTGGTTGTAGGCGGCAGTCGTAATGAATTGCTGTTCCTTCATGAGAAGCAGCACCAGATTACGGCGTTCGAGCGCCTTATCTTTGTTTTTGGCAGGTGAATAGGTTGTGGGTGCTTTTGGCAATGCCGCCAACAGAGCCGATTCCACCAGATTCAACTGGCTGACCGGCTTGGCGAAATATTCCAGAGCGGCACCTTGAACACCCCACCGCCCCTCGCCGAAATAGATACTATTCAAATACAGCTCCAAAATTTCATCCTTGGTGTAAGTCATATTGATTTTGAGCGCATAGGCGGCTTCCTTCAGCTTGCGGCTGATCGTTTTATCCGATTGCAGGAACAGATTTTTGGCCAGCTGCTGAGTCAGCGTGCTGCCGCCCTCCTTCATAGACCCGGATATCAGGTCCCGCCATAGCGCCCGGGTAATTGACCATATATCAACACCGGAATGCTCATAAAAGCGTCGGTCCTCAACCGCAATCACCGCATTGCGCAGCTCTAACGGTATTTGCTTCAGTGGCACAGGTTCAATACGCGATGAGGATAGCTGAGAAGCTGGCTGGGCATTTCGGTCCATGATCAGTGTAGGCTCGGGAAGCGGATGCTCAAGCTTACTAATATCGAGCTGACTCATCCATAAGGCGCCTGCACCTGCTATAAGCAACCCTACCAATAATATAGAACCCGTGATCCAAAGGCTGAATCGCCACCAGCGTGAACGTTTAAGGCCAGACTTGGGCTTCTTTTGTTCTTGTGTCGACAATGGTTGCATAGTGTTCCCCCACATTCTGTTTAAAGCATTGTCGAATCCTGTATAGTTTTATGGCTGTCAGCTGAGACTGCCATTACTAAGTAATTCGCAGCAAGAATGCTTTTTTAGCACGTTCCTGAACGTTTGGTACACTCGTTGCTGCTCAAAAATTCCTTAGTATTAGGAGTTTATTGCTCGGAGAAGGTGACGTGGTATAATAGATGGAGTTTATTAACAAGTGGAGTGACGTAGATGAGAATTAATAAATTTATTAGTGAAACAGGCTTTTGCTCGCGTCGTGCCGTAGATAAATTGGTTGAAGAGCAGCGTGTTACGATCAACGGCAAGCTGGCTGAGCTGGGTAGTCAGGTCCAAGATGGAGATCAGGTGTGTGTGGACGGGCGTCCAGTGCTTGCCAAGAAGCCACCTGTGTATATCGCCTTGAACAAGCCGGTAGGAATTACATGTACGACAGAGCTGCATATCAAGGGCAATATCGTCGATTTTGTTGGGCATCCGGAACGAATTTTCCCGATCGGTCGGCTGGATAAGGATTCAGAGGGCCTGATTCTGCTTACGAATGACGGAGATATCGTGAACAAAATTTTGCGTGCAGAAAACGACCACGAAAAAGAGTATATCGTGACGGTAGACAAGCCGATCAGCTCGATGTTCTTACAAGGAATGGCTGGTGGCGTGAGGATTCTGGGCACCATGACGAATCCTTGTACTATAGACCAACTGGATACAAGAACCTTCAAGATTATATTGAAACAGGGCTTGAATCGGCAAATTCGTCGGATGTGCTCGGCATTGGGCTATGAGGTTAGAAAATTGAAACGGGTTCGGATTATGAACATCCTACTTGAAGGGATTGGGGTTGGGCAATGGCGCGACCTAACGAATCAGGAAATGGATGAGCTGCTGCAGCGTATCGCCTACGACCGAAAATAAATGTCATTTTAGCAATAGGCAGTTCGGTGCATACAGCTAGTCGTTTATAACCGCAGCATTTACAAATTGCTGTTGAATTTATAGCCGACGCCGCGCACCGTTTGTACGTAAGTAGGCTCAGCCGGATTGGGTTCGATTTTCTTGCGAAGGTTACTAATATGTACAAGCAGTGTTCGGGTATCACCGTTGCTGTCCATCCCCCATGTTTTTTTGTAAAGATGCTCAATCGGGATGACTTTATTCGGCTTTTTGGCTAGAAGCGCCAGCAAATCGAATTCCTTGGATGATATGGGTGCGAGCGTCCCGCTTGTCCATACATTGCGGGTCAGCAAATCAATTTCGAGACCGGGAAAGCTTAGCTGTTGTGAATCCTCCTTTTGCTGATCGGATAACTGCTTGCGCCGCAGATGAGCCTTGACGCGGGCTACCAGCTGGCTGGGACTGAAGGGCTTGGTCATATAATCGTCACCACCGGTGCCGAGACCGAGGATAATATCGGCATCTTCTTTTTTGCAGGAGATGAATAAAATCGGGACGTTGCTCGTCTGGCGAACCTGTCGACAAATTTCGATACCATCCATACCCGGCAGCAAAATATCCAATATAATCAGGTCCGGTGCGAACTGCTCCATATACTCAAATACACTTGGGCCATTGTGTGTGCTTTGCACTTTATAGCCTTCTTTGACCAGATACATTTGTATTAATTCAACGATTTCCGGCTCGTCATCGACGAGTAAAATTTTTTCTCCTGCCATTAGATCCTCCTTGTGTACGCCGAAGCTGCCCTTCTGTGATTTTCAAAATTTTACGGAAAGTAAGTGGTATGGATTCCCAGATATTATCTTTATTATATATGGACTCTTGTCCTTTGTGCCATCCTTTTATTAAGTACAAGCGGCTGTGAGGTTGACAAGTCTTCATCGTCTCCCAGGACTGTCAGTGGGGGGGAGGCTGTTCGAGGCGTACAAAATTTGCGTGAGTGGAGTTTTGGCAATAATGGTATTGCTACGTTAAACGGGCAATGGGAATTTTATTGGGATCAACTACTGAATCCCAACCAGATCGCCGCACTGCAAGATCAGGAACGTCCCAGACACTGGATCGACCTGCCGCAGGCATGGAACGGACAGGAGGTGGATGGAGAACGGATATCCGGAATGGGGGTTGCAACCTTCCATCTTGAGGTACAGCTGAATCCATCTTCCCGTGTGCTTGCTGTGGAGCTGCCGATGATCCGTACAGCTTATCGAATGTGGATTAATGGGCAATTCGTCGCTTACGGTGGCAGGGTAGGTCTCGATCGTGACACTTCAACTCCGGTTAATTACCCGCAGCTTGTGCTTTTTCCCCAGGCAGGTGCTGATAAGCTGGATATCGTGATTCAGGTATCGAACTTTGACCATCGGTATGGCGGCATTGAGAGTGAACTGATGTTAGGTGAAGCCAGACAAATGGTAGCCTTTCATGATCGGCTGATGGGCCTCGATATGCTGCTGGTCGGCAGTCTGCTCCTAATGGGATTTTACAACTTGGGTCTATTCTTGATCCGCATGAAGGAAAAAAGCCCCTTGTATTTGGGTTTGTTTTGTTTGTTGGTTGGTATCCACACGATGTTGGTGGGAGAAGGAGCCATGTTTAAGCTGTTTCCCCGACTGGATTGGGTGACGAGCATGCGTTTGGAATATGTGTGCTTTTATTTAAGCACGGCTGTCGCACTCGTATTTTGTTATTCGTTATATCGCAAGGAAACCAGCAGGGCTATCGTGCAATTTACCCTCTATAGCTGTGCACTCTTTACGGCAGCTACTCTGCTGGCGCCCCCATATGTGTTTACTTCTATGGTTATGGTTTATCAATGGTTGAACGCTGCCGTGTGTGTGTGTCTGATTATTACTTTAATTAGAGCTTTTGCAGCAAAAAGAGAAGGAGCCCGCCTCATTTTATCGGGTGTCATCATCTATATGATCATGGCAGCGATAGATGCGGCTGAGTATGATCAATGGATCGGTTTTGGAGGCATTTCACCGGTGGGCCTGTTCTGTGTTATTTTCATGGCTTCCTTTGTAATCAGTATGAAGTCGGTTCAGGCATTTGCTTCCGTAGAAACCTTATCCCGTGAGCTTCGCGACCTGAACATGCGGCTGGAGTACCGGATCAAGGAGCGTACTGCCGAGCTGGAGCAGTCGAATCTGACCTTGGCCCGGACGAATGAAGATCTGGCACGGCTCGAAACGTCACGCCGCCATCTCTTGAGTAACATTTCACATGACCTGGGCACACCGATGACGCTGATTCAAGGTTATGTAGAGGCGTTGATTGATCGTGTTGTCGTAGGAACGGAGCAGCAGGACAAATACTTGAAGCTCATTCTGAGTCGGATTCTGGGCTTGAATCGATTGATTACCGACTTGTTCCAGCTCTCCAAGCTAGAGGCGCGGCAAATTGACTTTTATATGCAGGAGCTGACTATAGCGCAGGTTATCACTTATTTTAGTGAACGTTATGTCGTGGAGGTCCATAACGCGGGTTTGCAATTCGAGTTCCGGTCAACCAGCACGAACGCGCCAGAGCTGCCGTCGAGAGTGTTAATGATCGATGTGAATCGGATGGATCAGGTGTTTACGAATCTGGTGCATAACGCTATTAAGCACACATCGACCGGAGGTTTGATTCAAATGCTGCTGCAGGAGAATGAGCATGACCTTATGCTGAAGATACAGGATACTGGAAGTGGAATCGAGCAGGACGATTTGCCGTATGTGTTTGACCGTTTTTACAAAAAAGACAAGTCTCGCAATTCTGCGGCTGGTGGCAGCGGCTTGGGGCTTGCGATTGCCAAGGAAATCGTTGAATTTCATGGGGGCAGCATCTGGGCGGAGAGCCTGCCTGGACAAGGAGCGCAAATTTGCCTGATGCTGCCGCTAAGAGAAGTTGATCCCGCGAGCGCCCTCTCTCCCGATGAGACCTACTAGCTGATAAGGCTGTTTGGAGCAGGTTCAAATGCCTTCGCGGATTACAGCCGTTTCATGGCATCTCGGTAATCGGTTGGCGACATCCCATACAGCCGCTTGAATTGCTTGGAGAAATAGAGTGGGTCCTGGAAGCCGACGGAGGATGCAATCTGCTCGACAGTAAGCTCCTTACGTTCGCGCAGTAGCAGACGAGCCTTGTCAATTCGCAGCCGCAGCAAAAAGGTGACCGGTGTCAGGCCCGTATGCTTCTTGAACAATGTCGACAAGTAAGCGCGATTGTAGCCAAGCGTCTCTGCCATCAGTTCAATCGTTATCGGCTCTGCATATTGGCTGGATAAGTAATGAAGTGCCTGCTGGGCGATCTGCTCGCCACTGCCGGTTAAATGAAGATCGTTTTGCTGTTTGGGTTGCAGTGCCTGTGCATATTCGGCCAGCAGCAGATGGAGATATCCGACTGCTTTCAGCCCGGCGTGAGGCACCCTGGCTTGGAAGGCTGCCTGCACTTGATGATAAATGACCGCGATATGACGCTTGCCGCCGGTATGGACTATAGGCTGCTGTGAGGACAGCCCAATGCTCTCCAGTAGTTGAGCAGCTTGACTCCCTTCAAAGGCCAGCCAGCGGTAGTGCCAAGGCTCTGCTTCATCTGCCACGTAGCTGATCAGCTTGCCGGGCTCAATCAGGAAGCTGTCGCCCTGTCCAAGCTGGTACGTATGACCCTGACAGGTGTAGGTGCCGCAGCCTGATTGGATGTAGTGCAGCAGGTAATAGTCCACAACCTTCGGTCCCGGCTTATGCCCTGGCTTGGTTTGACTGCTGCCGGTGAACAGTACAGCCAAATTCTCCTGCTCCGAAGGCTGTGGATTAGAGACAACATAGTAGCTTTCCGTGCGTTTGATTTCATTGGTCATGCGGGTAACCCTCGCTTCATGGACTAGGACGTACAATTAGGATGGAATAAGGTGAACAGCTCTAATCGGTGTTCACAGCACTTTCAGACAGGTAACAGTCTGCTGCTGAATACGCCTGCGTTATTTCATTTTACAATAGTTTGCTCATCCAACGCATTAACACGCACAAAAATCTAACATTTTTCCATGCCCTGCTAACATCCTTCCATAGTGAAAAAGAAAGTGCAGACGTATACTAAAGAGGTAGCAGACAGCAGTGAACCAACAATTACTCATTATGATACAGGCGGTGTAATGATGGCAGACTTACAAGCATTGAAACGTATATTTGTTGAAAAATTCGGTGAAGACGATGAGGCTATCCGAGTATTTCATGCACCTGGTAGAGTTAATCTCATAGGTGAGCATACGGATTATAACGGCGGTTACGTATTTCCCGCTGCGCTTACTTTCGGAACGACGATGCTGGTTCGCAAAAGACAGGATGGACAGCTCGGGTTTGCATCAACCAATTTCCCTGAACACAAACATATTTCCATTCAAGGTATCGTTTTCGACAAGGCAGACGACTGGATCAACTATCCGAAGGGGATTATTGACCAATTGCAGCAGCAGGGAATTGAAATTGGCGGCTATGATATTTTATATAGCGGAGCAATCCCGAATGGCTCTGGCCTATCCTCATCCGCCTCGATTGAGGTTGTTACGGCGTATGCATTGTTAACACTGGAAGGCCAACCGACGGATAAAGTGAAGATCGCGCTGCTGTCCCAGAGAGCGGAAAATCAATTTATGGGCGTGAACTGTGGTATTATGGATCAATTTGCGGTAGCTATGGGTAAACAGGATCATGCCATTCTGTTAATGTGCGATACGCTGGAGTACAAGCATGTGCCATTTGACAGTGGGGCCTATAAGCTGGTTATCGGAAACACGAACAAAAAACGTGGGCTTGTCGATTCAGCGTATAACGAAAGGCGCTCCCAATGCGAGCAGGCGGTTGCAGATTTGCAAGGTCAGTTCCCACAGCTGACGCTGCTCGGTCAATTGACGCTGGAGCAATTCAATGAGTACCAGCACTCGATTTCCGATGAAACCGTACGCAGACGTGCGCAGCATGTTGTTGAAGAAATTCATCGTGTTCTGGAATCGATGAAAGTGTTGGAGAAGGGTGATCTGGAAGGCTTTGGGCAGCTGATGATTGGCTCCCACAATTCGCTTCGCGATCTTTACGAAGTCACCGGTCTGGAACTGGATACGATGGTCGAGGAAGCTTTGAAGGTGCCAGGCGTGCTCGGTTCAAGAATGACCGGGGCCGGCTTCGGCGGTTGTACAGTTTCTCTTGTGCATGAGGATAGCGTGGATAACTTCATTGACCAGGTAGGCACGAATTATAAGGAAAAAACCGGTTTGACAGCCGATTTCTACGTATGTACGATCGGCGATGGCGTAAAGGAAATTACGGAGTGATGAATCAAAAGCGGAGCGGACGATGTGTTCTGGAGAAGCGGAGCGTTCGCCTTTGTTCATGGATTTCTCCCTCAAAATGTCTTATACAATCCAGAAATCCATGAACAACAGCGATCGTAGGAATACTTCGTCCGCACAGCGGCTCGTATTCATTTGCCCTCATTCGAGGTTTAAGAATGCAAATTTTTTCACTTAATATTAAGGAGGAACTACAATGGCGATATTAGTAACAGGCGGAGCCGGATACATCGGGTCTCATGCCGTAGCCGAGCTACTTGCCCGTAACGAAGAGGTAGTCGTGGTCGACAATTTGCAGCAGGGACACCGGGAGGCGGTGCTGGGCGGCAAGCTGTATGAAGGAGATATTCGTGACGCTGCGTTTATGGATACCGTGTTCCAGGACAATCAGATCGAAGCAATCATCCACTTCGCCGCTCATTCATTAGTGGGTGAAAGCATGCAGAACCCGGCAAAATATTATCAAAATAATGTATTTGGTACATTATGTCTGCTTGAGAAAATGAACGAGTACGGCGTCAAAAAAATCGTCTTTTCCTCGACTGCGGCAACCTACGGGGAGCCGGAAAATGTACCTATCCTCGAAAGCGACCGTACCCTTCCGACGAATGCGTACGGTGAGACGAAGCTGGCTATGGAAAAAATGATGCGTTGGTTCGACACAGCTCATCAAATTAAATTTGTATCACTGCGCTACTTTAACGCGGCTGGTGCTCATGCGAGCGGCCGAATTGGTGAGGACCATACGCCAGAGACGCATCTGATTCCGATTATTTTGCAGGTAGCTCTAGGCCAACGTCCACATATTTCGATATTTGGTGATGATTACGCTACCTCCGATGGAACGTGTATCCGTGATTACATTCACGTAACGGACTTGGCTGACGCCCACATATTGGCTGTAGAAAAGCTGCGCAAGGGCGGAGAGAGCAGTGTGTATAATCTCGGTAATGGTACAGGGTTCTCGGTTAAGGAAGTCATTGATATTGCTCGTGAAGTGACCGGTCACCCGATTCCGGCTGTTGTCGAAGCGCGTCGTTCTGGTGATCCGGCTGCGCTTGTAGCCTCGTCGGAGCGCGCACGAGCGGAGCTCGGTTGGAAGCCGAAGCACGACCAACTGAAGCAGATCATTGAAACAGCATGGACTTGGCATCAAAACCATCCTGGCGGCTACGCGAAATAAAGTCGGCATAGAGAAACAGGAGGAAACAGACTGTGGAAGAACAGATTCAAGTAAAGCAAGGAACTAAACAGGATCTTCAGGCGGTGGCTTATGCAGTGGAGCAGTTGCTTGGATTCGGTGTCCGGCAGGAGCTATTGGAGCCGCTCGATTGCTACGATGCGCGTAATTCACTGCTGGAGCTGCTGCGTCTTGATGAGCCGTACAGCGGCGAAGTGGAGCCAGCGACGACTACCAAAGTAGTGGAGCTGCTGGAGCCGCTCCTGGATTATGCGGCAGCTTCCGGAATTATAGCGGATAACAACACGACGCTGCGCGATCTGCTGGACGCCCGCATCATGGGTTTTCTGATGCCACGCCAATCGCAGGTGGCAAGTGCATTCTGGAAGACAGCCAAACTGAGTAGCGCCACGCAGGCAACAGCCGCTTTTTACAAACAATGTATCGATTCCAACTATATTCGTGTGGACCGTATTGCCCGTAATCAATATTGGCTATCGCCAACCGAATATGGGGATCTGGAAATTACGATTAATTTGTCAAAACCGGAGAAGGACCCGAAGGAAATTGCGATGCTCAAAAATGTACCGCAAAGTGATTACCCGAAGTGCCTGCTTTGTATCGATAATGTCGGTTATCCCGGAAGGCTGAATCATCCGGCCCGTCAAAATTTACGTGTTATTCCGCTCAAGCTCGACGGAGACCCTTGGTACTTTCAGTACTCGCCATATGTGTATTACAATGAGCACAGCATTATTTTTGATCAAGAGCATCGGCCTATGAAAATGTCGATGGCGACCTTTTACCGACTTTTCGATTTTATTGATCAATTTCCTCATTACTTTATTGGTTCTAATGCGGACTTACCGATTGTTGGAGGCTCTATTCTGAACCATGATCATTTTCAGGGAGGCAGACATCGGTTTGCGATGGAAAAAGCGCTGGTCGAGCACAGCTTCACCCATCCCGAATACCCTAACGTGCGGCTCGGAATCGTGAAATGGCCCATGTCAGTGATTCGCATATCGGGTCATAACAAGCTGCTGCTCCTTAAGCTGGCAGATACGATTCTGAACGAATGGAAGACTTATAGCGATCCGAATCATGACATTATTGCCTTTACAGAAACCGAACAAGCAGATAACCCGATTCCCCATAATACGGTGACGCCCATCGCACGAAATAATGAACGTAACGAATATGAGCTTGACCTGGTGCTCCGCAATAACAGAACCAGTGACGAGCATCCGGACGGAATCTTCCATCCGCACAAGGAGCTTCATCATGTCAAAAAAGAAAATATCGGGTTAATCGAAGTGATGGGACTCGCTGTACTGCCGGGACGGCTACAGGACGAGCTCGCACTGTTGGAACACGTCTTGACCGGTGAGCTTGCCTTTGATGAACAGATAACCGAATATCCAGAGCATTTGCTGTATAAGCATTGTGCTTGGATTCGTGAATTGCTGGAGGCTCATGGAACGGCGATGCAGGCAGATGCAGCCAGGCAGGCGCTGAAAGCGGCGGTCGGTGACAAGTTCGCAGCAGTGCTGAGGGATGCAGGGGTATACAAGCGTGACGAAGCTGGATTGAAGGGTTTCAAGGCCTTCCTTGCGACGTTAGGTTTTCAATGATAATAGTGCCGTGTGCCCGACCTGTTGAGGTTGGGTGCTTTTTTTTGCATTTTTCTTCATATTGTACGGGTTTTGGGTATCTTTTGACCTCATTTACGGTATTATACCTCACAAAATACACGAAAATACATATAAAATTGGTTGAAAATAGGAAATAGGTCTCACATCTATTCAACCTATGTGTTATAATTGTTAACACTTAAGTTGCGTAGATTTCAAAGGATGGGGGAGAGGCTTATGTTTGATTGGCTGGGGTTTAAAAATGGTTTGCCGCTCTGGTGGTCCTATCGATTGAATCGGGAGTTAAAAGCGGATGTGGAGGATATATTTGAAGGCATAGCTCACACGCGTAAAGAGCTGTTAACCAGCTGGACGGTCGAATATTGGTCGCATCTGGAACGGTTACTGGAGCAAATGGAAGTTATAGACGAGGAACGGACCAAGTCTGTGGAGCAATATGCTTTGTCGATGGACAAGTTGTTTGCGGCTGCTCGCAGCAGAGCGATGGATTTATCTGAAATTTTTTTGCTGGATGAGCAAGCAACTGTCGTATTTTCATCACACTCGGCACATACAGGTGTCCGATATAGTGCTGGAAGCGTAATCTCGGCAGGTCTTGAATATACACATACAGGCAGCAAATGTCTATATGGACCGTTTGCTGATCCATTGACCTTGGAAATCGGTCCAAGCACCTCCGCTTTTCATGACAAAATGACACTTTTGTACATCGTTCCCATCATCAAGGGGGGGATTTGGAAGGGAGCGCTTTGTGGCAGAGTTCCCAACGATGTAATCGGTGACCTGATACAGCGGGAATCAGGACATGTCTACCCGGATTCAGGTGATAATTACATATTTATGGCTCGTCCAGGTTTGAACAAACGGATTGCACCGGGTACAGCGCTGTCTCGAAGTCGTTTTGAGGACCGTACGTTTACCCATGGAGAGAACTTGAAGGATGGCGTTACGACGAATTGGGGCACCGTGTCGGTTAAGGAACATACGGAACTGGAAATTATGTTCACGGACCCGGCTACAGGCAAGCTGCATCCCGGGGTAGCCAACACGATCGCGAATGGCAGCAATTTGTTCGTGGCTTTCCCTGGGTACTCTGACTATCGGCATATCCCTGTCATAGGAAAAGGAGTGACCTTTCAGCTCCCGCATTGTCCGGATGTTTGGGGGATGATGTGTGAAGGCGATTTGGAGGAAGTTTACCGAATTCGCAGTGTTCGCTGGAAAATGATCCGGCTGCAGGTCCCGCTGCTTATTGGATATGCAGCTCTGTCGACAGTGCTGATAACCCTGTTATTTGGACAGTTGCCGACGCTGGCCGCTGCTGGAATTATGGCTGTGTTTAACTTATTGTACGGTTGTATCGTCATGGCTACTCTGCACAAGAAGGCGGCAAGTCCAGTCGTGGATAATTTACAAAAAATCAGCCAATTTATTCGCATTAACGCCGAGGGTAAAGGTGATCTGACACAACGGCTCGACCATGGGCAATTTGCGCATGATGAGACCAAGGAGCTGGCGATGTGGATCAATAACATGATCGATTCATTGGAGGGGATCATGCTGCAGGTGAAACGCGCTGCTACGGAAGTGCTATCGAGCCAGCAGGTACTGCATCAATCGACCGTGAGTACGGAAGGCTCTACCGAGCGTATGAGTGGGATTATTCATGACATGATTCGAAGTATTCGCCGCCAGCTGAAGGATATCGATATTGCCAAGGATGTTGTCGGGGATATGCAGGGAACCTTACGGGCACTGGAGCTCAAAGCGTCCGAGCAAATTACCGTTGCTCACACGGAAGTAGAGCGAATTGGCGAAAAGATGGGGCAAATCTCCAATAAAGTAGCGGAAACGAACCGGACTATTGTGACATTTATGGAAACGACGCAGCAAATTCGCAGCGTTCTGCAGGTCATTGAGGAAATTTCCAGTCAAACCAATCTGCTGTCGCTGAATGCTTCTATAGAAGCGGCGCGAGTAGGGGAGCATGGCAAGGGTTTCGCGGTTGTGGCCGGGGAAATTCGCAAGCTGGCCGATCGAACGCGCCAATCTACAGAAGAGATTAATGAAACGGTTCAGCTCATATACAAAAATGCGAAGGAAGCCTTTGCCTCGATGGAGGAAGGTACGCTGGTAGTGCAAGAAGGTACGCAGCTTGTCGCGGCGGCTTCGCAAATATTGAGTGGGGCCAATGCTGAGGATGAGCAAAAAACACAGGTAGTCGATGAAGTGGTAGGTCTAATGGAGAAAATCGCCAACGTGAGCATGGAAAATCGCAAAATATCGACCGAGGTGGAAGGTAAGGTTCAGGAGCTGTTGATGGATATTGTCAACGTTCGCCATACCTCTAACTATGTGGAGGTCATTACCGATTTCCTGCAGCAGTTGGTTAATCAATTTCGTCTTACAGAAACTCGACGTAAATAGGGTAATAATGGCTACATTTATAAGATACGCGGGCATGCCGCTTATTCCTGACAATCGGGATAAGCAGGCATGCTTTTTTTCTGAGAAGGCAAATGTAAAGTAATACAAATCGAGATGAAAATTTTGTTAATTTAATGTTATGTATATTGACATAATTTAGCTCTAGGCGTATGATAATCTGTATAAACCTGTTAAATATTCGGAATTTAGTGATTTATCTATCTTTATATGTTACTTATACTATCATTTATTAAGAATTTGAGAGGGGGAACTGGTTTTGCAGTCATTCAAGACTTGTAAAATCGGGACATCACATGACGCTAGCCAATCGGTCTCACCATACTCCGTATCCGCTGGAGTCCTTTTACGATGAGATGTTTCAGCATGAATCTGCAGTGCGTTCCCACTACTCACAAGCGTTTAATTGCTTCTCACGTATGAAAGAGGATGAGCTCGCCGCCAGGCAGAAGGCGATGGATCGGCGCATGCTGGAGGAAGGAATCACATTTACGTTGTATCAGCCAGAGCAAACACTTCCACTTGAACGGACCATTCCATTTGATATGATTCCGCGGATTATCCCGAGCGATGAATGGGCTGTTCTGGAAAAAGGACTGCTGCAAAGGGTTAAGGCGTTGAACATGTTCCTTTATGATATGTATCATAAGCAGGAGATTATAGCAGACGGCATCATTCCTCGGAAAATGATTGTGACGAATCGATATTTTCGGCCGGAAATGATGAATGTGGATGTACCTGGAGGCGTATATATCACGACATCCGGGATTGATCTGATTCGTAATGCTGATGGCGGCTATTACGTGCTGGAGGATAATTTACGTTCGCCCTCAGGCTTCTCTTATTTATACAAAAGCCGTTCGGTGATGAACCAGCTGTTCCCTGAATTGGCTTTCTCTTCATCGATCCGGGATGTGGAACACAGCCTGAATCATTTTCTGTCTTCCTTACGCAGCTTGGCCCCGTCCCACAAGGCGGACCCGGTTATTGCCTTATTAACGCCTGGTGAATTTAATTCGGCTTATTACGAGCACACCTTTCTTGCACAGCAGATGGGTATTCATCTTGTAGAGGGACGTGATCTGGTTTCGATTGATCACAAAATTTACATTCGCAGCATGAAGGGTTTACAACAGGTGGATGTGCTGTACCGGCGTATTGACGACGATTATCTCGATCCGCTAGCTTTTCAGGCTGATTCCGTGCTTGGAGTCGCTGGTATTATGAATGCCTACCGTGCAGGTAATATTGCCATCGCCAATGCGCCTGGAACGGGCATAGCTGATGACAAGGCGATCTATATTTATGTGCCGGACATGATTCGCTACTATTTAAATGAGGAGCCGATTTTATCCAATGTACCTACGTATTTGCTGGATCGTCCCGATGAGAGGGCTTTTGTGCTTGATCGGCTGCATGAGATGGTAGTGAAGGAGACGTCGCTGTCCGGCGGTTATGGGATGTTGATCGGGCCTTCTGCCAGCGAGCAGGAGCTTGCCGCATTTACTGAACAAATCAAACGTGACCCCGGTCGTTATATTGCACAGCCGACGATGCAGCTCTCCCGTGCACCTGTCATGCTCGACGGTAAGATGGTACCGCGCCATATCGATTTACGTGCATTCGTGTTGGTGGGCAGCGACAACACCCATATTATTCCTGGAGGACTGACGAGAGTCGCATTAAAGGAAGGCTCATTGGTTGTGAACTCGTCGCAAGGTGGAGGCTGCAAGGATACCTGGGTACTCTCTTAGTGTAAGATCAAAAAGTCGACTTTTTGAACAACCTCTCTTAAAAAATAGACAAGGATGAAAGGTGATGTCTATGCTCAATCGTAATGCAGAAGCTTTATTTTGGGTAGGCCGTTATGTAGAAAGGGCGGAGAATCACGCTCGATTGATCGACGTGCATTATCACATTCAACAAACTGCAGACTTTCAGGATGAGGAGCATAAGTGGGAAAGGCTCATTGATGCACTCGGTGCGCGTTATGCGTATGAGCAGCAATTTGAGGCCTTTACCGAAAGAGATGTGCTTTCTTTTATCACCTTGGATCGAGGTTATCCGAATTCCTTGTTCTCTTGTGTTGCCCATTCGAGAAATAATTTGCGTACCCTGCGGGAGAAGCTGCCAAGTGAGATGTGGGATGTGCTTAATGCATTTTACTTGTGGCTCGGCGAGAAGCAGGTGGACGATATTATGAAAGATTCACCACATGTTTTTTATAGACAAATTAAAGAGCGTATGGCGATGTTCCAAGGTGTTGAGCATTCCGTCATGCAGCGGCAAAATGAATGGCATTTCATCGAAAGCGGACGACTGCTGGAACGAACGGAGAATACGGTTCGTATTCTGCAATCAGTGACAGGCACCCTGTCGGTTGAGGCGGCTTCACCATACCCCAGTATGCTCGCTGTGCTGAAATCAGTGAGCGGATATCAAGCCTTTAGGCGATTCTACGCAGATGGCATGTCGGAGCGGCATATCATGGAATTTATGATTAACAGCGTCAGCTTTCCGCGATCGATTCAGTTTTCTTTTACAGAGCTTGAGAAGCACTTGAAGGGCATCCAGCTGGAAGGTCACGGACAGCACCTTCCACATGAGAAAGCGGTCCGTCAGGTTGGCAAGCTGAAGGCAGAGTTGGCTTGTCTGGATGACGAGGATTTTGTACCAGAGCGGGTATCCGCTATTTTGGACCATTTAACGAGCTCCTGTCTGGGACTGGGAGGGACGATGGCGGCTGCCTTTTTTCAATTGGAGGAGGTTGGCGCATGAAGATCGAAATCAACCATGTCACTCGGTATTCGTACCTGGAATCGGTCATGGACAGTGTCAATGAGCTGCGGTTGACGCCGCGGACCAATTATCGTCAATCCTGTTATCATCATGAGGTCAGCACGGAGCCCAGCGCTTCCCTGTTTACGTATGAGGATTACTTTGGTAATCGGGTTCATTCGTTCTCGATTAACAAGCCCCATAAGGAAATGGTGATCAAGACGAAGGCGATTGTGGTGACACAGGACCAAAGCTCGATCGCCAAGTTCGGATTGCCATATAAGGGACAGTTGGAGCTTCTGCAAGGTGATCAATTGCAAAACCGCTATATTGAGTTTTTGCAGCCGACCTCCTATACAGAAATTAACGAGGATCTTCTTGCTTATTCGGCCCAATATCCCGTTGATGAGGAAGGGTTCTACGCATGGGCGATGTCTCTCATGTCAGGTATTAACAGTGATTTTATTTATGATCCTGATGCCACCAATGTTAATACACAGATCAGTGATACGCTTCGGCTGCGTCGTGGGGTATGTCAGGATTACACACATCTGATGATTGCGGTATGCCGCAGTATGGGGATACCGGCCCGCTATGTGAGCGGCTATCATTTTGTCGGCGACCTGCAGGGCGGCAGCGCTGATTTTGAGCAGGCTTCCCATGCTTGGGTCGAGGTACATGTGCCGGGAACAGGATGGTTGGGCTTCGATCCGACCAATAATGCGGAAGTGGATTGGCGGTATGTAAAGCTTGGGCATGGCCGCGATTACAAGGATATTGTTCCTGTGAAGGGTGTGTACCGTGGCACAGCTAAACAAAAGCTGAAGGTTACGGTCGATGTGCGTCTCCTGGAAGGCTAGGGTCTCACACAGTCCAACGGCTCCGTTGTGCAGCAATCCAATCGCATAGAAACTTGATAAAAGCCGCCCAGACGAATTGGTCCCGGGCGGTTTATTGATAGCCATAGACTCATGCATCCCCAATATCAATAAAGAATTGCCACTTTATCCAATCTGCCTTACAATAGCTTTATAATGATGTCAGGAATGGTATCATTTAACTAACGCATGAGGCAGCAGGAGGTGAATGGCGTTGCTGCAAACCAATTCCTTTTTATTAGAAGAACATGAACTGAGACCTTTTTTTCAGCCCATTCTTTCCCTGCAAACCAGAAAAATTATAGGCTACGAGGCGCTTGGGCGTAGAGTTCAAGCTGGCCAAGTACATAGCTTAGGCCCTTTTTTTCAAAACCCGGATATCGATGAAGAAACCCATTTACGGGTAGATCGGATGCTGCGGGAAAAAGCGATATCGACATTAGCGCAATCGGAAGGGGAATCTTTGTTATTTATCAATTTGAAGCCATCCTGGATTTATAAAATATATAAGAAGTCAGGTATTCTTCCCACGCTGCAGTTGGTCGAAAAGTACGGCCTGGACCCATCGCGTGTGGTGATCGAGGTAACGGAGGAAGAATTTCACGGAAAGCTCGATGAGTTATCGGAAATTATTGATGTGTACCGTAAGCAGGGCTGTCGGATTGCTATTGATGATATCGGTAGCGGTTACAGCAACTATGACAGGATAGCTTCCTTTAAACCTAACATATTGAAGATCGACTTGAAGCTGTTAAAAAAAAGCGGTCTTCATGACGGATATAAAGCGTTATTAAATTCATTCTCCATTTTGTCTTCACAAATGGGTTCTTCGCTGCTTATTGAAGGTGTGGAAACGAAGCAGGATTTATACCATTCGTTAAAGGCTGGCGCCAGATACGTGCAAGGCTTTTTGTTTTCTGAAGCCCGTGCCGACTTTCAGCCTGCTGATGCTTACGAGACGCTGTTGAAGGAAGAAATACGAATCTACACGGAGAACGAAATCACGCGATATCGCGAGCTGTTTGCCGTACAGGAAAGTCTGAATGATCTGGTAAATTCGGATATGATGATTTCATCGGCAGCCGACGCGGATGCGATGATTGGGAGCTTGCTTACGAATGTGAATGACAATGTGATGCGCATTTATATATGCCGTGAGGATGGATCACAGGTGTCATCCAATTATACAAGACATGCGGAGGATGGGTGGCAGAGGGACGCGCAATTCCAGGGATCTAACTGGATTTGGCGCCCGTACTTTATTCCCAATATGATGCGGATGAACAGCCAACGTCAAGGCATGCTGTCCCAGGTATATACCGATCTGGATACTGCGAGACTGATGCAAACCTTTTCTTGTCCTGTCGGGGATACTCATTATATTTTTCTGGATCTCAATGTGTAGCCAAGCGCTTGGATGGAATCCATTCGCCCGTTTGTGAATCCAGCTTGCCGATGTAAATGCGACGACTGCGTGATTGTTGCATCGTTTGGTCCCAGTAGTTCTCGGACTCATAGACGTATGTAATTCTATTTTCTTATTTTTCAGATAGATGAGCAGCATATGATCTCCCCATTCCACGTTATTATGATAACGCGGAATGGGGGGAATAACCATTTCCGACCCTCGTAACATAAACAACAGCCCTTAATCGCTCCTACTGGAACGACCAAGGGCTGTTGAATCTCATTTCTCGATATCTTGCACTTCGTTAACCTCCAGGAACCGCCTTATGCGGACCCCACCTGTATGACGGTGTGAGAGGTCAGGGGCTGACGCCTCTATCTACTCGATTGTTTGTTTAGTCGATCAAGCCGGCATGCTTCAGCAATCTTTGCATCAGCGCTGCCGCTTCGGCGCGCGTCAGGTTCGCTTGCGGGTTCAGCAGCTGGCCGCTGCCGCCTTCGACGATACCTGCCGCAATCATTTGAGCGACCACTTCTTTAGCCCAGAACGAAACGTTAACTGTGTCGCCGAACGGGGCGAGCGTGGCGTCGATTTGCGCTGGAGTCATCGGCTGCAAGTTTTGAGCCAGTTTGAAGGCGCGGGAGATCATCGCGATGCCTTGCTCTCTCGTAATTTGGTCTTCACCGCGGAACAAGCCGTTTTCAAAGCCTTCGACGATGCCAAATTCGCTGGCGATCTTCACGGAGTCGTGATACCAAGCCGTTCTGGAAACGTCGCCGAAGTTAGCGGCTTCAACATTTTGATGCATCAAGCCCATACCTGCTGCGACGATCGCGGCAAACTCCGAACGGTTCACGTTGCGGTTCGGCGAGAACGTATTGTTTCCTGTGCCTTGCAGATCCAGTCTGGCTGCGATGTCGTTGACAGCGTCTTGTCCCCAATGGCCTCTTACATCATCGAAATCTTGCGGATTCCAAATGACTGAGTACGTACCGTTGCTGCGCAAATCGTTGATCATCGCGAAGTAACGGTCGTTGATCTTCGTTACAACAGTCGGAACGTGGAAGATCGTACCGTCTAGATTGACTATGACGCCAGTTGTAATCCGGTTCGGATCAATTCCTTCCGGCAATGCGATGTATCTTGGCGCATATCCGTTCAACAAGCCCGGATCAACCGTTTGTCCTTTGTGGGAGAATGTCAGATCCAGTTCAACCGGGTCAACAAGCAATTCATAGCCTTGTGCTTGTGCCGCTTTCCGTGCGCTGTCGCCGAGCGCTTGAGGTGCACGGCTAATTCCTACATTGACTTCAATTTCGGAAAGTGCCGGGTTGTTGTATTGACGCGCAATTTGAGTCAGATCCAGAGCTTTGCCCGGAACCGGATAAATCGCCAGCAAGTTGCCTACTTCCAAGATCGATCCGTTGTCGGTAACAGCTTTCACTTGATCGGCCGTCAAGCCTTTCAATGCAACATTGCCTCCATTCGGAACGATAACGGACAATGTTTCGTTGTTCGTATTCTTCAATAGTTCGTTCAGACGAGCCGGGTCTACTTGAACTATGGTTCCCGAAGCTGTTTCCGTACTGGTTGCGAATGGAGCCGCATTTCTGTTTTTCGTACCGAGGTCTGTGCCCACTTGAACAGGAGCCGATGCGCCGCCACTGCTGCTACTGCCGCTAGCCTGAAGTCTTGTTACGTTTATGGTATATTCACGCACTTCGCCTTTAGGAGCGGTTACTTTTACAATAAAGCTGTTAAGGCCAACGTTTAGCGGGTAATTTGCAGTTTTGTCTCCACTTGTGATCGTAGTGAAAGGACCACCGTTTACACTGACTTCGATTTTCGATCCCGGAGCAATCGCTACCGGCGTCCATGCCAATTCATGCTGTCCAAAAGGAACATTCATCGTATAAGCAAGTATATTCCTATCGAATGCAGGTACGAGATTGTTGGAAGACGACGGTGTCAGCGAAGTCAGTCCGGCTACAGGAACTAGCGCTTCCATAGCCGCCTCTAGTGCGGATTTCGCTGCATCTACTTCGGCTTGGGTTGCGCCCGGTTTAACCAAGATGGCATTCGCGTTATTCAGGACGATTTGCAGCGCTTGCCAGCTGGCCGGTGTGTAGACAGCCGCCGTTACGCTTGCCGCTGCCGCGGCTTTGGCGCGCAACGGAGCAAGGTCTACGAGTGCATTACGTGCCGTTGCCAACTTGGATAAAGCTTGTCCGATCTCGTTTTCGGAAGCCTGCGGAGTACGGCTCAACAGCGCCTTGCTTTCATCGAGAGCCCCGCTCAGTGCAAGCCAGCTGTCCGCCGTGTAATCGCCCGGCTTCAATGCGCCGAGGTCGATATCGTTCTGGATGGCGCTAACTGCGCTTTGCAGCTGCGGGAGTGAGCTGCTAAGTCCCGCCAACGCGGCCTCCAATGCTTCTTTCGCCGTATCGATTTCAGCTTGAGTCGCATTCGGGTTGTTCATCACATTTTCGGCACCGTCCAGCGCTTGCTGCAGCACCGCCCAGCTTGCTGGCGTATAGTCGGCTTCCTTCAATCCTTTCACTGCGGTCATTTTCGCTTGCAACGCGGTTTTATCTGCGGCCGGCACCAATGCCGCTCTTGCCGCTTCTAGCGCGGATTTCGCCGCATCGACCTCGGCTTGAGTCGCATTAGGTTTAGCCAATACGGCGCGTGCGTCGGTCAACGCTTGCTGCAGCGCTTGCCAGCTGTCTGTCGTATAATTTGCCGGCTTCAAATTCTCGCCGGTAATTTCAGCTTCTTTTGCGCGTAACTGACTCATATCGACTAATGAAACTCTTGCGGCTTCCAGCTTGGACAAGCCTTGTCCGAGCTCGTTAGCCGTCGCTTGCGGCGAGCGGGCAAGCAGCGCTCTCGCGTCATTCAATGCCCCGGTCAGAGCGTTCCAACTATCTGTCGTATAGTCGCCAGGCTTCAAGTTGCCGCGCGTAATTCCGTTTTGAATTTCATCCGCTTTCGCCTGCACCTTGTCGGCCCCGGCGGAAAGTCCTGCCCAAGCAGCTTCCAGAGCGGCCAATGCGGCATCGACTTGCGCTTGTGTAGACGCCGCATTATTCAATACCGCTTCGGCGTTATCGAGCGCATTTTGCAGGACGGCCCAACTGTCCGGTGTATAGCTGGCAGCGGTCAATCCTTTCGCTTTGGTTATATTCGTTTTCAGTGCGTCTTTATACACTTTGGCGAATGTGAAGGTGGAGCCGTTGTTCAACATGTTGCTGTTGATCGTAACTTGACCCGATCCATCCAACGTCATGTCTGTCTTAACACCGTCGATGATAAGATAGTACAGGACAGCCGGGTTTTCCGTTACCGTATCCAGCTTCAAGGTAATGTTTTTATCCTGCCATTTCGTTTTCTCGACTTTGAATACGCGGTTCAGCATCTTCAGCTCATGTCCCGGAGCTTCCTGAACCGTTCCTTCATACTTGGCTGCCGCGCCGTTATCGCTGAAGGCGAAGAAAGACATATCCGTATCGATTGTGTTCGCGTTAAGCGAATTGGCCGGCTCGATCGTATTGCCCAACGCGATTGTTACCAGCGCGTCTTTCTCTTGCGATTTGGACTGCTTTTGCAGCAAATCACTGCCGTCGTCCCGACCTATGCCGGTAATCCGTTTGCCGTAGCCGGCGTTGCTGCCGACCGTCCACATCGTATCACTGCCACCACTCGTTACGTAGTCCGTGTTCCCGTTATTAAGCGTCAGCCCGTATTTCAGTGCCAAATAACTTTCTACCTGTTGCTTTTGCAGCGCCGTATTGCTTGCCGGGAAAAGAACGATCTCGGCAATGTCGCCTTTATAATGATCCCAGTTGTTCGGGTTTCCTCCACCGAACGTACCTCCGATGACCGGTGTGAAGTTGATTTTGTTAAACGTATTCTTTCCTGTTACCGTCTGAGGCGTACCGTTCAGCCGGCCTTGTGCTGCGATTGGAGCAGCTGCGTCGAACGATGACATATAGTAGCGGGATGTGTCATTAAAGGAGAAACCTCGATAAGTGCTGTTCGCCCCGTTGCCAATATATTGTTTGCTCCCCCACTTTGTGAAGATACCGACTCCGTAACCGCCTGCAACAGGCGCCGCCGAGCCGACTATCGCACCATTTTGCTGCTTGAATACGGCGTATCCTTCCGTATATGTTATCGACTTGTCGCCGATCAGGTACTGGTTCGGATTTTGCTTTGCTGTTGCCGTGTTTTGAATGGTTATGGCCGGATTGAAGTTGACTGCGCCTGTTCGATAAGCGGGTGCGCCGTTGACGGTAAATTGATTCGTGCCCGTCTGATCGGTCCAGCCTGAAAGCTGTCCCACACCGTTATCCGTTGCGTCTTTATCCGCCTTTAACCACAAGGAAGCGCCGTTTACGCCGCCAGGAGCTTTCGTTGCAGTGACTGCTTGCGCAAACGTAAAGTAGCCGTTGTTCGGTAACGTTACGTTGTTGGCTACAAAATCGCCGCCGCTTTCTTGAACCGCAATTGCCGCAGCGGTTGCAAAGCTCTCGTCGTTGCCTGCGAGCAGTTTGATATCACTCGCCTGCGTTCCGTCTGCAAAGGCATTTTTCGCAATTTTAAGCTGAACGGCGCCGACATTGTTCGTGTTTTGTACTTTCCAAATGCGCTCAGCAGGATTCAAGGGTGTGCTGCCGGCAATCTGGATCGTCTGACCGAACGATGTCAACGATTTGCCGTTGTCGCCCCAAATTATATATTGCTTGTCCGCCGGGAACGCTGCTGCATTGGCGGAGTTGGTTGCCGCGATTGCATTCAGGCCGATCGTAACTTGCTGTCCACTGTTCGTGCTGTGGCTTTGCCGTTGGTTTAGCGCTCCGGCATCATCACGGCCAATTCCGGCGATATTGTTTTTGTACGCTGAGTTGGCTGTAGCATCCCATACGATGCTGGTGCCGTCGGATGCGATGTAACGGCTAAGCGGGCCTTGCGATTGATCGATCATGTAGCCGTATTTGAGCGCCAAGTAGGTGCTGATGCGTTGACGCTCGCTTTCGTCGAGGGCGCGGTTGTACACCAAAATATCCCCGATTGCGCCCTGCCAGCTCTCGCTCAAACTGCCTACGATTGCCCCGATTCTTGCGCTGGATCCGGTAGTATTCCATGTCGTCATCGACGAGCTGTCCAACAGCTTCATCTTGCTGTATAGACTTGCCAGATTTCCTCCCGAGTTGCCTTCCCACATTCCGAACAGCTCGTTCGGAATACCCGGGCTCCAGAAGCCATCGGCGCTTGCATAAGGCGCGCCATATCCGCTCAATGCTCCTTTGCTGCCCAACTGCATCATGCCCATCATCTGATTATAATTGCCGGTGCCCCAAGAGATCATATACTTATTGGCATCCGCCGCCGCCGTTTGCCCTACGGCGATGATCGTTCTGGGAGTCTGTCCTTGCGGCAGCTTGCTTCCATCAAGATCGAGATAACTTTTGTCGCCGTCGAACTTGGCGATCGGGTTAAAGTTCACATTGTTTGTTGCATTGTTAAAGTATAGGGGCCGGTTATCGGCTGTGTTCTGGACGCCATGGTTGTTATTGACGCTCGAATCTTTCCATTCGGCCACAGAACCGCCGTCCGCTATGGTTGCGTCAATCGTTGCGGGATCGAGCCATAACGCCAAACCGTTCGTCACTCCGCCCGGAGTTTTCGTTACAGCGGCTGCCTGCGCGAATGTGAAGTAGCTCGTTGCACTCAGCTCGTTGCTGCTAATCGTCACTTTGTTTCCGGTCAGCGCATATTTGACGCTGGTGCTGTCAAAAGTGCCACTGCTGCTGACCAGCAAATGAGTTGCGCCTGCCGGGGCCGAAGCGTCCAACTGCAAGGTGATCGGCTTGCTTGTCGTAAAGCCCGTCTTGACAGTTTGGAACACCCGATTCATTCGTTTCATATCCGTGCCTGAAACTGATGTTTGGTATGCGGTGCTGTTGCTGTCGCCGTTGTCGCCGAAGATCAGAAAATCTCCATTGTCCAGGTTGCTCAGCGCGTTTGATTGGTTAGACGCTTGAATGGCATTGCCCGCCGCAAGCGTCACAAGCGCTCCCGCATTCTGGGACACGGATTGTCTTTGGTTCAGCGTGCTTCCGGTATCCCGGCCGATGCCGGTAATACGATTTTTGTAGATGCTATTAGCAACCGAGTCCCAGACTTTTTGATTTTGGCTGTTAACATAGCTTGTTCCGCCATTATTCAAGGTAAGGCCGTACTTGAGCGCCAGATAGCTTTCGATCTGGTTCCGGTCAGCAGCGGTGCTTCCAGAAAAGACAATCACTTCCGCCAGCTCTCCGTTATAGTTCTGCCAGTTATCGGACCTTCCTCCGTCTGCAGTGCCTCCAATCTGTGGATTGAAATTGAATGGTACAAGTGCACTGCCGGTGAACGTTTTACCTTCTCCATCCAGATTCCCTATGTACGAACCGCCCGAAATGCCGAGCTCTGTCATATGAAACCGCTGGGTTGCAACGCTCCCGTTAAAGGGGAAGTTGCGGTATGTTGAATTCGTACCATTGCCAACATAGTGAGCGTTACTTTCGCTGCCAAAAACCGCCGCTCCGTAATTGGTCATCTTGTTAACTGATCCTACTATAGTTCCTTGCCCCTTGAATACCGCATATGCATCCGCATATGTAATGGTTGTGTTGCCCTTTAAATATTGCGTCAGACCAGCCGTCCTATTGCCCGTATTGGCAAACGCCACAACCGGATTAAAGTTGGCTCCCGCCGCCTTATATACCGGTCCTCCGTACGTATCGAAACTTACCGTTCCGGCTTGGTTGTCCCATCGCTCAACGCCAAGATTGGCTCCATACGTCGCAGTAGTGACACCTTCATCCGCTTTTAGCCAAAACTGGGCATTGCCGGCCCATGCAGGCAATGTAGGTCCGGGATCTGCTTCCGCTTCACGCGGCGCGACGATGCTGGAAAAACCGCCCGCTGCCATCGTGAAGACCAGCATCGCAGAGAGCCTTTTTTTCCAACTCCTCTTGATGTCTCCTAGTGCCATTCTTTACATCCTCCTGTTCCATTTAATAGCCTCACGGCATTGAACCCATTATACACAACCCTTCTAACCAAATTCTAAAACGCAGGATGGAGGATCCGCTCTGAATGCATGTAGGAGCGATTATTTATTAAATCCTATACAATTTAGAAAAGCTTGCCGATATAATACATTACAAGTAATATCGATCCAATGGACGGTCGACGGAAGGAGGCTGAGCCTGAATGAAAGTCGTGCTGGTTGACGATGAACGGTTGGCATTAATCAGGTTGGAAAAAATGTTAGGGGAGTTTCCCGATTGCGAAGTAATCGCTTCCTACTTGAATGCCAAATTAGCGATCAGCCATATTGGCGAGTTCCAGCCCGATGCTGTTTTTCTGGATATTCACATGCCGGGATTGGATGGTTTGAGGGCAACTGAACGCATACACTCGATCGCGCCAGACACAGAAATCGTCTATGTGACTGCCTATGACGAATACGCGCTTGAGGCATTCCAACTAGGTGCGGCCGACTACTTGGTAAAGCCGTTAAACCGCGAACGATTGAGCCGAACCATACTGCGTCTACGGCAGCGCATTACGGTTAAATCGAAATCCCCGAGGGACGAAAAAGTACTGTATCATTGCTTGGGACCTACGCAGGTACGCAGGCTGGACGGGAATTTGGAATTCCTGAAATGGAGGACGATCAAGGTAAAAGAGCTGTTTGCCTACATGCTGCTGCATCGGGGGAGGGTAATTAGCAAGAATGTTTTGCTGGAGCTGCTTTGGCCGGAATTGGACGAGCGCAAAGGGCTTGCCAACCTGCAGACGAGTATTAACCGGATTCGCACGATATGGAAGGATACAGTCGGAGAAGGCTTTATCTCGATCCGATATGCCCAGAACGGATATGTACTTGAGGTGAACCAACTGCAAATCGATGCGGAACAATGGGAGCAAGAGCTCCGTCAATTGAATCCTGTTTCAATCGAACATGCATCTGAGCATGAGCGATTGCTCGATATGTATGGCGGCCATTTTTATGAAGAGGAAAGTTTTGTGTGGGCGGAAGGCGAGCGCCAAAGACTCAAAGCACTATGGCTGCAGCACGCCCAGCAATTAGGAAGATTTTACCTTTCTCAGGACCTGAATATAAAGGCGCTTAGCGTTTACCATAAAATCCAAAATCAAGATCCTCTGTATGAGGATAGTTATCTCGAGCTTATGAAAATATATGCTCGACTGAATGATACGGGCTCTGTCGACAAACAGTATCAACTTATAATTCGAATGTTGGAACAAGAAGAGGAGATCGATCCCTGTCGGGACATATTGGAATGGTACACACAATGGAAACAACCGGACAAAAGTGTGTTCAACCATTAGTTGGCATATTTCAACACGAGAGCTTCTTTTTTTTGCTTAACCTATCTTGGTTTCGATGAATCGTTATATCTTAACTAATCGAATCGACTTGTCTACGTGATGGTCTTTCTTCCGGAATATATAACTAGTGCTGATTATCCTAAATAAGGGATTATATAGCATATTCAGGTTTGGGGTAGCTTTCCGTCTAATTCCCAGTTATACGCTTTGGCTAAATGTTCGTTATAATAAGCAATCCAAGAAGCCTTGTCTACACCAGCAGAAATCTCGAACGATGCCCAAAAGTCTGCTGGGGCAAGCAATCGGCTACAGCCTGAACCAGTGGAACCAACTAACCGCTTTTATGAAGGACGGTGTGCTTGAGATCGACAACAACCGCAGCGAGCGCACCATTCAGCGATTTGTCCTTGGGCGCAAAAATTGGCTTTTGGCGAATACGCCGAGTGGAGCCAAGGCTCGCGCAGCCATCTACATCTCTGTTCATCATACACCCGCCCTCATCTGACCGCTGGGTGGGGGCTATTTGACACTCACGTCTTTGAACCTCACCGGATCTTCTAACCCTCCAGCCATTCGCTGCGCAGGGAAAATAGCTCCTTCAGATCAGTAGTCGACATTTCTGTAATCCATTGCTCGCCGCTGCCGACGATTTGCTGGCTCAGCTCCTGCTTTTTCTCAATCATTTCATCGATTCGTTCTTCGAGAGTGCCGAGGGTGACGAATTTATGCACCTGCACATGACGGGTTTGGCCGATTCGGAAAGCCCGATCCGTCGCCTGGTTCTCAACAGCTGGATTCCACCAGCGGTCAAAATGAAACACATGATTCGCAGCAGTCAAATTCAGTCCGGTACCACCTGCCTTCAGTGATAACAAGAAAATGCCCGGCTGCGCCTTCACCTCTTGTACATCACCTTGAAATTCGGCAATCATCCGGTCTCTGCCCGCTTTGGGCGTACCGCCATGAAGAAAAATGACAGGCTCCCCAAGCTCCTGCTCCAGTATACGTTGAAGCAGATGCCCTGTTTCCACGAACTGTGTAAAGATGAGGCATTTATCTCCCTCTTGACGCAGCTCCTGTACCATTTCGAGCAGACGCTCTACCTTATTGGAGCGCTGCTGCCAAGGTGAATTGGCTGCCTCTTTCAGCATGAGCGAGGGATGGTTGCAAATTTGCTTCAGCTTCGTCAAGGCCGCCAAAATTAATCCTCTTCGTTCCATCGCCGTTAAGCGGTCCAGTCTTTCAAACATATCCTTAATATAGTTCTCGTACAATATGCCTTGCTCCGAGGTAAGGGCAACGAAGGTTTTGTATTCGTTCTTGTCTGGTAAATCGAGCTGAATCGCCGGATCCTTCTTCACTCTGCGCAGCAGGAAGGGACGAATTAACCGCTGCACCTTTTCTACCAGCTCGGGATCATTCGATTTTTCAATCGTATTGACGTACCGCTGTGTGAAATCCCGAAGCGAACCGAGATAACCTGGATTCAGGAAGTCGAATATCGACCAGAGCTCGGTTAAACGATTTTCGATAGGTGTCCCCGTCATGGCGATCCGATGACGACCTTTTAGAGAACGGATAGAAGTCGCTTGTTTGGTGTAGGCATTTTTAATATTTTGCGCTTCGTCCAGGCAGATCGAATTCCATTCGAACTGTGTCAGCTCGGACTCATCCAGATGAGACAACGTGTAGGTGGTCAGCACGAGATGATGGCCTTCGCAGGCAGCTTTAAACGCCATCCCTTTGGCCCGATTTGGACCGTAATGGAGATGGATTTTCAGCTTGGGTGCGAACCGCTGCAGCTCCTTTTGCCAATTGCCCAGTACAGATGTCGGACAGATGAGTAAGGAAGGCGTACGCTCGGATGCCGTATCGTCCGGGTTAACCACTGTCGAAGTGTTATCGTTATTAGGATCTAACTCTTCCATGTTGAGTAAATAAGTAATCATCTGGATCGTCTTCCCGAGTCCCATATCGTCGGCCAGACAGCCGCCGAGTCCGATTTGGCGTAGGAAAAGCAGCCAGGACATGCCTTCTAGCTGGTAAGGACGTAGGGTCCCTTGAAACGAGGCTGGAGGTTCAATCAACGGCGGTCGTTTCGTGTGGTTGAGAAGCTGTGCCATTTCCTCCAGCTGCTCGTTCAGCTCAACCTCCATTTGCAGAGATCGCTGCAGCCCCAAATCTTCTTCACCTGCGGAGGAGCCGAGCAAATGCAGCTCCAGTACATCACGCAGCGTAAGGCCTTGCTTCTTGTGCACCTGCTTCATTACCTGCTCCAGCTGAGCAAGATGCGCCGGGTCCAATTGGACCCATTGGCCACGAATTTGCACCAGTCTGCGCTTCTCAGCCAGCAGCTCGCGGAATTCCTCCTCGGTTAGCTCGATGTCGCCAAGGGCAATTTTCCAGTCGAACTGCATCAGCTGCTGCAGCCCAAACATCGCTTGCGGTGCTGTACCGACGGAAGATTTGATTTTGGCTTTAAGGCGCGGTCGAAAACGACGAATACGTTCCCACCAAGCAGGCAGAAAGACAGAATAACCAGCCTCCATCAGCCGCAGACTCCCCTTGGTCATCAGCTCCCAGGCTTCATCGGACGAGAGCTCGGTGCGTATGGCGCTGGCTGATTCGTCTTGCTGCTGAAGCACGGGGACGATGCGCTGCCATTTGGCCAGGTCTCTTGCGGCTCTTGCCAGATGAGGCTGCCAAGCCTCGGGCAGCAGGTCAAGTGTCGGTGGGAGTGCAGGCTGAACGGAATCAGCGACATGATCAGGTACAAGGCTATGATCCGTTGAACCGTTGGCAGTATCTGTATCAGAGCTTATAGTTGAGCTTGGTGCTAAACTTGCTGTTATGCTCTCGGAGCCATTCCCGCTCCCGGTCGTCTCTTTGTCTTCGACACTAACCCGACTGCTCAGGTGGACGTCATCCAAATTGGCTAAAGCCGTAGCATCGATTTCGTGCAGCAGATCTTTATTGGAGCGATCCTGCAAAATAACATGGACAGGCCAAGCGCCCTGACCATGAGTCGGCTCGCTCAGCTGCAGACAAGTGCGAAAAGGAGTGCCGTCCGTCTGCCAGCCGATCGAGAAGAGCCAGTCCTCCTCATCCATCCACATGTCGGAAGGCAGCTTGCCACGCAGCATCAGCGGATAATTCTGCTCCAGCTGTAGAATGCTTTGGCGCAGAGCACCGTCCTCCAATCCCCATTCGGGGATAAGCTGATCAATCCATACAGAAGCAAGCGGTGTTAACGCGGCTGCGGCTATCGTGTCCGGAAGATCCAGCTTCCAGCTCAGCTCCCCAGCTTTCCATTTGGTGAAATCCGGCATACAGCGGCCTTGGACCAGCGCCTCCTTCACATGAGGGGCCAGACGCATAAGCTCGCGCAGATCCCGGTTCCATTCCAGCTTCGTATGGGAGACGGCGCTTGGACTGCAGAAGTAGTCGAGCGCCGTCAGAGCAGGCAGATGCAGCCCCTCCATGTTCATAAACTCGGTGATTTCGATAAATGTTCCATAAAAGGAGGGCTGATGCCATGCGAAGAGCAGATGCTTCAAGTCGTAAGCGTCACAAATACCGCCATTGGGGCGCGCACCATACAAGAAGAAACCGGCGGGCGTCATGGGGCGGATATGAATGGTGATCGCAGAAGGTTCTATCATGGAATCCACTTCCCTTTCCGAAGCTCTTCTTGCAATGCGCGTAGACGGGAATATCGCGTAGAGAGCAGATATATATATTCATCCCAGATCTGGGGCTTACCGAGCTTCGTATAGTACGCTTGAAGTTTTTTTAAATATTTCATCGCGAGCTTATAGGAATTCCGGTTTTTCTCGGCAATGCAGCGTTCTACTGCCTGATGGTACAGAGGCAGCAGCAGTGAGGGGTTCTTCGCCTCCACCAGCTTCAAATCCGCAGAGTACAGGTCGATAGGGGAGACGCGATTGGAAATTTGCAGATCGACCCATGACCTGAAGCGCTCAGATTTCATTAAATAGGAGGTGTAAAAATAATAGGTTCGCGGCAGCAGAGCAACCATAACCTCAACCCATTCATTGTCATCGGGCTGGCGACTGACGGCTTCCATCCAATACGTGCAAAATATGCGCAATTCCTCCTGCTGCGCCCGCTGGATCGTTGGCAGCAGCCAGCGAAGCCAATCAAGCATGCGCTCCCATTGCTGTTCCTCATAAAATCGGTGTAAATACAAGAAAAAATCGCGTGCCTCTTTTTTGGCCAGCGGTAACAGCAGAGCTCTGGCTTCTTCATCACGCTGCTCCATCACCTGGAAATGCGCCAAAGCCATCAAAATGGAATCACGATTGCTGGGTTCGTTTTTCCCGGTCTGGTTGGTAGCAGACGCTTTGGTAGCCAACTGCTCCAGCCTCTTGCGTTCCTTGGTCAGCCGCTTCGGCTGTCCTTCAAGCTTCCACCATAGGCTGCGGTATACGACAAGCCACTGCATGGGCGAAGAGCTGCCATTCAGCGCAAGCTCACCGAGCAGAACCAGAGTTTCATCGAGTGCCTCCGGATAACCACTTGCTATTTGCTTGCAGTCCATCTGAGGCAGCAGCAAATCGAGCTGCTCCTGACAAAGCTTGGCGATGATCTTGCTGCCGGAATCCATATATGAGGCCAGATAGGAGGCTTTGGAATCGGATATAAATTGTTCGACCTTACGCATCACAAATAACAGGACGTGCAGCTCGAATAATTGCCGTATGGAAGTCTCCCATTTGCTTGCAATGGGTCGCAAAGAGTCCTGGGCAGCATGATAAAACAATTCAATTGAATTTTGCTGAGATAACGAATATCCGTAAAATTGCTGGTCAAAGAAACGCTGCCACTGAACGGGCAATTGGTCCGCTTGCGGGGTCTCCAGTCGATCGGCCTTTTTCTCAGCCTTTGTGGAACCAGTGGCTGCCCGCGTCTGCTGCTGACGGCTTTTAACCAGAATCGCCTGTTTAAGCTGCTGCAGCAGGATCTCAGGTCTGGCATATGGCGCATAAAGCGCAAAAATAACCGCTGCCTTATGCTGACAGTATTTCCCTTTGGGGCAGGTGCAGGAGCTTTTGGCAAATTGTTCAAGATCCAGAATGACTTCATATAGCTCGGCACCATGGGCTTGAGCATGTATCTCCATACCGTGACGCAGCTCAATGTCCTTCACTCGCCCTTTGTGTACGTACTGCCATCCGCGCTCCAGAGCCGACAGTTCGAAGTCCTGCTGCATCCGTTCTATTAAATAATTCAGTCGGTTTTTTGGAATTTGCAGCTTCAACATAAGAAACGTTCCGCCTCCGAACTTTTTGTCTATCCTTACAGTGTAACAGATTTTGAAACGAAATGCTTAATTTGGATATTTGCATGAAGAGCTTTTTTCGGGTTAAAATGTTTAGTAAGTATTTCCATGTGGTTGTGAACCTGAAGGAGTGGTAGAGGTGGGCATTAAATTTGGCCGTGAATACCCGGATATCATTAGTGATTTTACAGAGGCGCTGCTTAGCATCGACGAATGCTACAGTTTTTTGGAGATGACAGCAGGGGAATGGGAAGAGCTCGAGCCTGAAGAGCAGCGGGCATGTATTCAAACCTTGGCCGACGATTTGTTTTATGGCCTGGGTACCGATCCCAAAATTCCCGTGGGCAGGTGCACGCTGAGTCACGATAAGGAGAAACATGTAATCGTTATCTATCACGAAGAAACGCTAATTAATGTCATTTACTTGGTGTGAGAGGGTGGAGACGAATGAACAAGCTGTCGGAGGAAGCGGTAACAGAGAGACTGGAAAAGGTGGAGGGGTGGAGCCGTGAGGATGGTAAATGGATATCCAAAAAGTATCGTTTCTCCCGATTCCTCGACGGTGTTGCATTTGTTCAGGAAGTGGCGAATATGGCCGAAAAGGAATTGAACCATCACCCTATGATCGCTATTGATTATAAGCTGGTAACACTACGTCTGACTTCATGGAATGCAGGTGGATTAACGGAGCTGGATTTTACGGCTGCAGCTAGATTCGATGCTGCCTTCGAGATGGGGACTACGGCCCAGGCAACATAACGAGCATGATCATGTGATTCAGTGCAATAGCGACCTGATATTCGCTTATGTGTTTCTTGGGTTCCATACCATACAGTAAAATAATTCCTTGCCTGTAGGTGTTGTCTTCGTATACGTATCGGTCTGTTCATAACCTGCTTGCTGATACACCCGATAAGCACGAACATTCCAGGCGAGCACTTCCAGATCAATCTCGTTGGCTGGAGTTCTTCTTCTGGCTTCGGTCGTAATGGCTTGAACAAAAGTGACGCCGTGGCCTTGTCCACATAATTCGGGACGCATGCCGAGTCCGATTCGGGTAACCCCTACTATAGGGAAAAATTGCACAAAGCCCCACATCAAGCCGCTTTTGTCCACGATGGCACTGTACTGTTCCTTACGAAGCTGTTCATCCGCAAATTCATCCTGCTGAGCAAGCATGGTCTCCCAGGAAGGCCAGTTGTACGTATGGTAAGGCATGGGATAAGACCAGGTACATATATCACGGCAATGGGCTTCGGTTAAGGGAATGAACTGAAACATGGATGCAGAATGCGCGACCATAGAGAGCCTCCTTTGATGTACCTGAGCACATCATGTTTTATCGTATAGGGTCACTCCATTTTAACCGCATTCCTGCGAGCTGTCGACTTAAGGCGTTCCGTTACTGGACCTCCATTGATTAATAGTATGGTAATATTTGACTATATAATGGTAAGATGAAGACAAAGACAAATAAAGGAAGTGTAAGAGGATGCAGCATATCGTTGCTCAGGATTGGTTGTTTGAGCATGGAACGGACGAACAGATCGTTATCGTGGATTGCCGGTTTACTCTGGGTCAACCCGAAGCGGGACGCAATGCCTATGACATCGATCATATTCCCGGAGCCGTCTATCTGGATCTGGAGCAGGATTTATCCGCTCCCAAGGGCGAGCATGGTGGCAGACACCCGCTGCCTAATTGGGAGGATTTTATGCATCGGCTCGGTGAGGTTGGTATTGACTCGGAATCGACGGTTATCGCTTATGATGATCAGGGCGGAGCGATGGCTTCCCGCTTATGGTGGATGCTGCAGGCTTTGGGACACTCGAAGGTATATGTATTGGAAGGAACCTTCTCTATGTGGAAGCAAGCAGGTTACCCGGTTACCGATGAGCCCCCGGCGATGCATGCAACGATCTATGAAGGGATGCTGCAAGAGGGATTTCTGCTTCAGATGGAGGATGTCAAGAATCGCATAGGTCGTCGGGGTACGGTGCTGGTCGATTCGCGAGAGAAACCGAGATATCTCGGTCTCGAAGAAGCGATTGATCCGGTAGCCGGACATATCCCGGGAGCGAAGTCTTACTTCTGGAAACAGGGTCTGAATGAACAGGGCGGCTGGAAGGATGCTGCTGCTCAAAAAGAACGATTCGCTGATCTTGCGTCTGCAGATGAGATAATCGTGTACTGCGGATCGGGAGTGACAGCTTGCCCTAATGTTCTGGCGCTCAAGGAAGCAGGGTTCTCTAATGTGCTGCTGTATTCGGGCTCATGGAGTGACTGGATTAGCTATGAGGGGAATCCGATAGTGACAGGAGAAGAGTAACAACTGAGGATTGCACTGAAGGCGGGCTTAGGGACTGTGGCAGGCTGCGAATTAAGCGGCCCGAAGCAGTCTTTTTTGTGTTTTCTGCAGTAAGCTTGCCTGTAAGAACCGCCGAACCGGATGCTGGCGAAGATGGGAGGTTGTATGTCGTTCTCTGGCAATCCGTGATATGATTTAAGCACATACGTGTATAAAGCGAGGGCGGCTGGATGAAGAAGTACGGGTTTGCTTTGCTAATAGGGATTATATTCATTACCCTGCTGCCGCTGTATGGGGTTATTCGCAATATGGACAGTTTCCAGAACAATCCTCAAGCCAACAAGGGCTGGATGGATTTGAGCGATTGGAACTTTGTGACTGATGGACCTGTTCAATTGACCGGTGAATGGGAATTTTATCGCAATCAGTTGTTGACCCCCGCTGATTTTATCGAATCGGCAAGTGCAGGTAAGCAAAAGCCGGTTCAAACCGAAATGGTATCTGTACCTGGGAAGTGGAATGAATATATGAAAAATGAGCAGGATGAATCGACTGCAGATGGTGCAGGTACCTATCGACTGCGTCTGGTGCTGACACACAAGGAGTCTGCCGTATACGGTATTCGGACTGTCAACATCCGTATGGCCAATCGCCTGTTTGTTAATAGTCAACTGATCGGCGCAAGCGGTATCCCGGGTTTGACGGCCGAGGAAAGCACTCCGAATAATGTGCCGTACGTCCGTTTTTTTGCTATTAATGGAAATGAGATTGAGATCGTCGTACAAGTGTCCAATTTTAGCTATTCATCGGGTGGGATGATTTATCCGCTCTTGTTTGGCGATCAACCGTCCGTATTGAAAAACCGCGAATATCATATCTTTGGGTACTTGCTTACGACAGCAGGATTTTTAATATTATCCGTATACTTTTTGCTGTTATTCCGCTTGCGTAAAAGGGAGTCTTCCCTGCTGCACCTCGGTGCGTTCTGCTTTTGGGGTCTTATGTATGTATTGACCCATGGAGAGAAGCTGATTCTGGCGGAGCTGCCCTTTATTCCTTATGAGTTGGTAATGAAGCTTCAATTGATAGCCTCCACATTCGTCTACTATTGCTTGATTTTATATACAGTCTGTTTATTTCCGAGATTCCATCAACGTGCCATAATGCCTTGGTTAAAGGTGATTGTCTCATTATTGACACTTGAGGCCATTTTTTTGCCGAGCCGCCTGTTTTCAGAGGGGGAAATTGTTTATTATGTGTTCGGCTTTATCAGTGTGGGCTATATCCTTTATTTGATGTTAAAAGGCTTGAAGCTGGGTGAGGACAATTCACTCGCTATTCTGGCAGGCTTGCAAAGCATCCTGATGATGCTGGCGATCAATTTATTCAATATTTTTGGCTCATTAGAGGATTACATATTCTTTCCTTACGAAATTCTTGTTTTTATTTTTGCACAAGCCTTGCTGCTCGCCAAACGGTTCACGAACCTATTCAACAAGGTGGAACAGCTCTCACGCAAACTGCTTACCCTGGACGACATGAAGGATGAGTTTATGGCCAGTACGTCACATGAGCTGAGAACTCCGTTGCATGGAATCGTCAATATGGCAGACTCGCTGCTCGGTGGGGTAGCGGGACCGCTGAACACTGAACAGGCCAGACATTTATCGATGATTGTTGCTACGGGCCAACGATTGAAATTCCTGATTAATGATATTCTTGATTTCAACAAGCTAAAGAACGGGCAACTGCAGATGCAGCGTCAAAAGGTAAATCTGCCTTCTGTCGTTCAATCGGTGCTGGAGGTTGTACATCATGTCAGGGACGGGAAAAACATTCGATTTGTGCAGCAGTGGCCGGATGACCTGCCGATGTTGGATACGGATGAAGACAGACTAAGGCAAATCCTCTACAACCTGCTCGGAAACGCAGTCAAGTTTACCCAGGAGGGAGAGATTCGGATTTATGCCGAGGTGGAAGACGGGGAGGTGAAAATATACGTTTCCGATACTGGAAAAGGGATTGCCAAAAATCGGTTGGACGATATTTTCAATCCATACGTCGAGCTTGCAGATGGAGACAGTCAAACATATATGGGAACCGGACTTGGTCTGCATATTACCAAAAAACTGATTGAGCTCGGTGGCGGTAAGCTTGCGGTAGAGTCAGAGCCTGGCGTGGGATCGCTGTTTTATTTTACGCTTCCCGCAGCATCGGGTAAGCCGGAAGTAGTACAAAGAATGCAGCAACAAATCGTGTTTACTGAAATATCTGCTGCTGCAGAGGTATTTGTCGAGGGAATGCAGTCAAATGAATTTGCCAACGGAACCGTATTGATCGTCGACGATGACCCTGTTAATCTGCAGGTGCTGATGAACTTGCTGACCCTGGAAAACTACCGTGTGCTTGCGGCCCATCATGGAGCTCAAGCTCTCGATATCATGAGCCGCAACCCGCAGGTCGATCTGGTTATTACGGATTGGATGATGCCGGGGTTATCCGGACTGGAGCTGTGCAAAGTGATACGTGAGCGGTACATGCTCTCTGAGCTGCCTGTGCTTATGTTAACGGCAAGGAGCCGTCCTGAGGAAATTGTCGCAGGCTTTCGTGCAGGAGTGAATGACTTTCTTACGAAGCCAGTGGATGCAGGTGAGCTTAGAGCACGTGTCCGCACCTTGCTGGAGCTGCGCCAATCCGTACGGACCTTGATTAGTACGGAGATGGCCTTTTTACAAGCACAAATCAAACCGCATTTTCTATACAATGCCCTTAATACCATTATCGCCATTTGCCGCCTTGATTCGAATAAAACGATGCAGCTGCTCCTTGAGCTGAGCCGCTATTTGCGCAGCAGCTTTGATTTTCAGAACCGTGATCAGCTGGTTCCACTTCATAAGGAGCTTGAGCTCGTCCAGGCCTATCTCTATCTGGAACAAGCCAGGTTCGAGGAACGTCTGGAGGTACAATACGATATTGTCGAACAAGGCTTCATCATGATTCCCCCGCTCTGTATCCAGCCGATAGTTGAGAATGCAGTCAGGCATGGCATTATGCAGCGCAGTGAAGGAGGTAAGGTCCAAATCACCATCCAAAGTCAGGAGACGGGGATCAAGGTGATTGTTACGGATAATGGCGTCGGAATTCCATCCGAGCAGCTGGCTGCTGTCTTATCCGACAATGGCTCCAGCGGAGTCGGACTGAAAAACATACATAAACGGCTGCTCATGCTCTACGGGAAAGGGTTGAAAATCGAGAGTGAGTGGAAGCAGGGAACAACCGTTAGCTTTGAAGTTCCGCTGCAGGGTCCTGACATCAAGGATACAGAGCTGTGAGCTTCATTCAACTTCTTGCATGAATTGATCATAACGCTCCCGTAGTTGCGGCTGGGGGGTGATGTCCAAATCATTGCGCAGCAGCATGACGAACGATTCGTACACGTTTTGCAGTGCCGTGTAATTTTTTAGCTGGGCTAAACCCATCATTAGCAGCTCCGTTATTTCCTCAGAATACGGTTCCTTCTCCTGTGCCTGTTCCAGCCTCCCGATTGCCTGACGCTCACGACCCGTGGCTAGCTCATACTCTGCAGTTCGAAGCGTCAGGTTCAGGTAGCGCTGCAGCAGCTGATTTCTTCTCGCTTTGGCCCAACGATAATCCTGCTCATCAAAATAATGGCCCGTATATAGCTTTAAGGCAAGGTCCGCTTGCCGCCATTGGCTCTCGTTCAGTGTATCCAACCCTTCGATAGGTGCAATTTTGCTTTCAAAGAAGTCCACATCGATCGCTAGACTGTCGGTATTCAGACGGTAGCTCTCTAATGAAAAATCCAGTGTCGTAGGCAGACCGGATTGCTTGATAATTTTTCGGATCTGATAGATGGAGGTGTGTAGATGAATCATGGCTTTGTCAGGAGTGAAGTGGGGCCAGATCTCCTCAAGCAGCACATCCTTGCCGATCCGGCTGCCTTTATGATGAATCAGGAAGGCAAACAGCTCCTTGGTTTTGGCTGTTCTCCATTTCACCTTGCCATCAGGGTCAATACGGGGAGATAAGACAAGATTGTTAAAACAAAATACCAGAGGTTCCGGGTCGGTTGGTATCTTTGCAGTGCGCTCTTTAACCGGTGTGTAAGCCTGAATACGATTCAGTGTTTTGGAAAATCGGATGGGATCGACCGGCTTCAGCAAATAATCAAGCGCATGAAGCTCGAAGGCTTCGAGTGCATATTGCGCATAGGCGGTTATATATACAATCTGGATATTATCGTCGATTTGTTGGATATATTCCGCAGCTGTCAAGCCATTCATTTCAGGCATTCCAATATCGAGAAATACGATATCGGTCTGTTCAGTAGCCAGATGCTCCAACCCTGCCTTCGCTGAAAGAAATTTACCAGTGACTTGAATGCCGTCAACATCTTGAAGCAGCTGTTCCAGCTGCCGCAGCGCGGGTCGCTCGTCGTCGATAAGAATGGCTTTCATCGTACTCACTCCTCGTAACAAGATATGTTGTTGTTTTCCAATTATATCACTATCGGTGATAATGAACCTCACATGTTACTCGCTTTTCCTTCGATAAGCCTCTGCAGCCGGCAAATTACCTTATTTACGCCCACTTTGCAAGATCCCCTTATAAACCTCAATAGCGCGGGCTCGTGAGGCTGTCAGCTCGACAAGAGCATGCGCCTGCGGCAGATGGATCTGCTTGTCGGATAAACCTGCAAGCTCTGGCAGCCAGCGCCGAATATAGTCTGCGCCAGGATCATGAGTAGCCGATTGGGTTGCGGGATTCATGATCCGAAAATAAGGTGCAGCGTCAAATCCAAGAGAAGCACACCATAGCCAGCCTCCACGGTTCAGAACATTGTCATAATCGCTCAGCTTGAAGCGAAAATATTGTTCTCCGTAGGTGAACGGACAGAGCAGGTTTTTGGTCAGAAACATCGAGGTTACCATGCGCAGGCGATTTGGCATCCAGCCTGTTGTATTGAGCTCTGTCATGGCCGCATCGATAATCGGGATACCGGTTCGCGCTTCGCTCCAGGCCTGGAAGTAGCGATTGTCCAACGGTGACAGATCATATCTTTTCTCGTAATGAAAATAATCACTGTCAAGCCGTGACTGATAGATGTAGAAGTCGCGCCAGGCGAGCTGTCGCAACCAGACCTCGCGCTGCTCCGATTCCAGCAGCGCTTCGTAGACGGTGCGCGCGGATATAGCGCCGACGTTAAGGTGCCGGCTCAAGCGGCTCGTCGCCTCGCGCGCGAAGCGATCGCGCCCATCGGCGTAGCCGCTCAGCCGCTCCGCGAGGAAGCCGCGCAGCACGCTGTGCGGGTCGGGTGCCCCAGGCACCGACCCGCACCCGCCCGTGGCTTCCGCGTCGCCTGCGGCCAGCGCCGCTTCCAGCTGCGGCGGCAGTGCATACGCCTCGGCTGCGTCAGGAGCCAGCGCGACTGTGGCGAGCTGGCTCACATGCACGCTCGTGGCCGGTCGATAGAAGCGGAGCCGATAATCGCTCCACTTCCGGTAAAAGGGCGTAAACACCTTGTACGGCTCGCTGCGTCCGCTCCATCGGTGAAAGTCTCGCAGGTCCAGAAGCGCCTGCTCGTCGAAGGAGGTAACATTCACCCGTGCGGCCTCTGCAGTCGCACGAAGCAGCCGATCTCTTTGCTTGGCATAAGGGGTGCTATCCTCGTGAAATACGAGTTCCTCCACGGGGTGTGCAGCCAGCAGTGTATTCAGGACCGCAGAAGGCTCGCCATATACAATATGCAGCTGCTGGCCAGCTTCCAGATACAGCTGTCTGAGCCGTGCCGCATGCTGGAGAAAGTTGACGCCGCTGTGCTCCAGATACCGTTCATGCCCCAGCAAGAAGGGGTCCAGAATGAGCACATGCAGGCTTTGTTTGTGCATAGCGTGAATATAGTTGAAGGCGAGCATATCGTCCACCCGCAAATCCTTACGATGTAAAAATATAATCATGAATGGGCACCTCGTTTATAGCTTTGTACAACAGCAGAGAAGCTCGTTCGGTGCATATTGGAAATCACACGCTGCAAGTATCGGTTGCAATAAATTGAATATTCAGAATGATTGAATGGTTGTTTTTGATAGGCGATTCAACCGAAATTTTGTAGGGTAATAGAGGGTAATAAATGAAGAGAGCCCTGCAGCCTTGTCCGACGCAAGAGGTGCGCAACGGAAGCAAGCACTGAGGGCTCCATACAAAATGGTTCGCTCAACTGTAGAAGTATGGTGTAAGAAAGTAGGTTTCTTTCACTTCATTCTATTGATTATCTGACATAAAAGCTTCGTACTGCTCGTCAGATAAAATACGTTTAGCGGTAACATAATACTTGGAGTAGTAATTTTCATTAAGCTTGTTGACAGTAACGCCTATATTGGTAGCTGAATGGTAAAACTTACCGCCCCCAACATACACGCCAACATGAGAAATTCCTACACCGTCTGTCTTGAAAAACACAAGATCCCCAGGACGCAGATCGTCTTTTTCAACTGTTGTACCAACTTCTGCTTGCCCTTTGGATTGGTGCGGCAGTTTGATATCCAATTTGGCAAAAACGAAAGCTGTGTAACCAGAGCAATCAAATCCGTTCTTCGTCGTACCAGCGTACTTGTAAGGAGCACCCACGCCATCGTTAACAGCTTGGCTCAAAGGGGTTTCGGCAAAAACACTGCCTACTTGCACACTGCAAAACAGTGCTAAACCTAATGCAATACCAAAAAACTTCTTCAAAAAATTTTCCCCTTCCGGTGCCTACGAGGTTAGCTGAGGGTTCGGTTGAAGGTTCCCTATGATCACTCTGAAACGAGATCAATTCACCCAGATTGGATCCCCCGTTTTCCAGTATGTCGGAAATTCGGCAAATGCATAGTTTTTTTGTTACACTTAAGACGAATTCGGCGTTTACCTTAAAATTCCTCCTTTAGTCACAAAATGTACACATTTAATGGTCGAAACATGAAACTTTCTTCAAATTCATTATAAACCTTATACAGCAAGGGTTTGAATGGGTTTGACTCTATTCAGAGCTGAAAATGAAAACGTATTCCAACAATTAAATTTTACATTTTTTATTTATTTTGTAAAATTTATGTCGAATTCGATTAATGAAAAAGGGCTTTTTTGACGAATTCAGGACTATAGTCATATAAAATATTTGCAAAGCAAAAAAACCTCGGCCACGTTTATAAACGCGGCAGCGAGGCTAATTTAGGTTCGTTTGATACATTACGGAAAGTTTCTAACTCAAGAAGGCTGATTTATTCGTGATTGGCGTTCCACAAGGCGTGCTGTGAGGTGATCGTCCACATCTTGCAAAACATATGAAGCAGCCGATAAGCCTGAACCAGCACGAGAGCCGCGAAGCCCGCCCATACGAGAGCTGATGTTATCACAAGAGCGGAGAGGGTGAAGGTGATTGACATTGTAACGATAGCCAGCAGCAGGATGGTAAGCACATTGCGGACGAGCAGCCGACAAGAAATGAGAACCGATTTGCCGCTGGCAAGCCCAAACTGCATATACATAAATAAGGTTTGTATCAGGATCAGATAAGCCACATAGATGCCAAGCCATGGCAGCAGATGCCAGCCGATAGCCGTCAAGGAGGCATGGGAGTGATAGCCCTCGATGACTTTCGTTCCCAATAGGTATAAGGGAGCGACTGTTAGAACAATTTGAAGCAAATACAAGCCGAGAAAAGGCAGACCGAGCTTGCGGATTCCGCGTACAAAGCGATATCCAGCATTTAATTCCGTGTGCTCCAGCGAATAGTAGATGCCAGCGCTCAGGAGCGGGCTCAGGACCATGCGAATCAGCAGCAATGCGAGTGCCCACCATAGATATGGCACGATCAGATCGGTTTTCGTAATTTGGAATTGCCCCTCCAGCCAAAATAATTGAACCGCCTCACGGGACAGCTCGGGGCTGGGGTAGCGGTGCAGCAGCGGAACGACAATCGAGCGAACTGCAGTATACAGGATCAGGCCCCACAACAAATTATACGTAAACAATGCACAGACGGCAAAAGGCTGATTCCAAGCATTCATTAATCCGGATTTTAGCAGCTTCCACATCCTTTGTGCCTCCTCACCAAGCGACCCCGTCCAGCAAGGTCTCGATTAATTTGACGATACCTGTCTGCAGGCGCATCACAAGCTTTGAGTCCACGTCGGTTTTCATAAAGCTGTTCATACGTTTATTTTCCAATACAAGGGTATGTTGAGGGTCAATAACTGCCCATTGCAGCTGTGTCGGATGCTGCAGCTTGAACGTAACGTCACCATCGATGCCATCCCAGAGTCGATCGATCTGTGAGCCATCTGCAAAGTGGAACCGGATCGGGACCTGATGATAAGTTCCGCCATACTTTTGAATCCTTACCGTATTTTCATAGAGCGGTTGTCCGTCAGCGATGATTTGTTTCGTGTGGATCCCTGTTATGGCGTAATCGACCATTTGTCCACCATAGACGAATTCGTCAAAAAACTGAGCCCAGCTCTTTTTAGTCGTATCCTCAAGTGTTTTTTGAAAATCAGATGTGGTCGGATGTTTGAACTTCCAGCTTTGAAAATACGATTTTAAAGTCCGCTGCATCATCTCGCTGCCGATCTGGGCTTCGATTGCACGAAGCACGAGCTTGGCGCGCGTGTATACATTTTCTGCGTAGGCCTCATGTTTCCCATAGCTCCAGGAGTCAAGCTTCAGTGACTTGGGATTGGTAATATAGCTGGCTTCCAGTGTCAGATTAGGCTTGACTCCATATTCCTGCTCCATCAGCTTATCCTCGGCATAGGAGGTAAAACCTTCATCAAGCCAGGCTTCCTCGAACTCGTTGCTGGCTACCATCCCGTACCAGAACTGATGGCCGATCTCATGCACGATAACGCGCTCCAGATCAAGGTCCGGCTGATCCTCGGAAGCCCCCCAGCCTGTAACCAGTGTCGGATATTCCATGCCACCTGCACCATTGGCGTTCTCGGGTGGCACGACGATTGAGAGCGTCGAGTAGGGATAGCTACCATACCACTGTGAATAGCGGGCCAGCGCTTTCTTGGCTGCGGTCATATATCGTCCTTTTAGCTCCTCGTGCTTGGGGTCCAGATACAGCTTGATGCGCACCCCAGGAATCTGAGGTGTAGCGTACGGCTCTTCGTAATAAATAAAATGTGGTGAAGCCGACCAGGCAAAATCATGCACATCATCTGCGTAGAACGCATAAGTCTTGGTTTTGCCATCGTCCACAGGCGGCTTGAGCGGAAAACCGGTTGCAGCTACCGTATAGCTGGAGGGCACCTGAATGCGAACGTCGTAAATACCAAAATCAGCGTAAAACTCCGAATTGCCATGGTATTGATGCAGATTCCAGCCTTCTGCTGTGCGGCCTCGCCGTCCTGCCGGCTCATAAACCGCTACTTTGGGAAACCATTGCCCTGCCATCACGAAGTCATCCGCATAACCCATACGTGCAAATACGGCCGGTAGCTTGACGGAAAATACGCCTTCGAGTGTTATCTTTTGTCCAGGTTTGATTGCTTTAGGCAGTGTGATCTTCATGAGTGAGTGGTCTTCTTTGTTGCCATCATCGGGCTGGACGTACTGTAGGCTTCCAATGAGCTCTTCGCCATCGAGTGTCTTGATGGAACTGATTTCCATGCCGCCATAGCTGCCTTCCTTACTTGTATCGTCGCGCAGTTTGCCTCCTGATTCTTTCATGAAGGTCGATTTTTTAGAGCTGAATGCGTTGGGATACATATGGAAATACAGCTCCTGTACCGGCTGCGAGCCGGGGTTTTTCCAGGTTAACGATTGTGTTCCTGAGAGCAGCTTACTTTGGGCGTCCAGTTGAACATTCATGTGATACTCCACGATGCGGTTACTGAGCGGTCTTGGGGCTGGTGTTTCCACAGGCTTGGCCGGCAGACTTGGCGGCGCAGGGGTTGACTGGGGTGGTGCGGTTGGTTCTTCGGCCATCGCTGAGAGCAGGGCCGAGGCAGATAGGGCCTTCGGCTGATTTTGTACGTTGGGGCTGTTGTTTTGCAGAGCATAGCTGCCCCATGTGAGTCCACAAGCTAGTACAATAAGTAAGCACCATTGCGCAGCGCGGCTGCCAAATTGTTTCTTCATCTCATTTTCACCCCGTTGACAAGCATCTACAGCATGTATATGTTTGCAAAACGAGGATTATTAGCTAAAATAAACAAGTAAGACAAACTTTATTTGTAATAGGATGGTGCCTTTCATGGATATAAATAAAGATCAACCTCAGGAGCAGGCTGCAGCACAGCCTGCGGATAAGCCGAAGAAGCTGGCACTGAATATCGTCAGCGGCAAGGTAGAGCATCGCGGCTTTGGTGCAGGAGCGATTAATTTAAGCCAGATGTCGAGCGTTATCATTGAAGAAGGCGAAGCGTATCTCGATATGGGGGCGCTGCATGCCAAGAGCAAGGTGGAGAAGGGCATCAAATTCTCCGTTAACAAGGAGGATGTGCCAAACGGTATATCCAGCTGGATTGTGTGGGTGGCCGCAGATCGGAAGGAAGAGGGCATGTATTACGCTGGTGTGACCTCGTGTGAAATGCTGGTAGACAGGGAAGCGCGGCGCGGCTGGAAAATCCTTGCCGATCACGTTAACCGGATGGACTATGCGCTGAAACGCCGCATCATGCTTGACAATCTGGGTGATCAGGAGAAAGCGGCTTTGAAGAAGCTGCTGATGGAATATAACCCCGAAATGTGGGCAAATTCGAACGAGGATCTGAAGTCTGCTTTGGCTTGATTTCAGGGTTGAGTTCAATAGTACGATGATCAACTGACGGTTACCTGCAAGATCACAGCGTATTTATGGCGATTATGTGAAGCGCATTGTGCAAGCAGGCGGGTTGGTTGTATACTGAACGCTAGTATATAACATATACTAGGACAGCAATAAGGCAGATCCCCTGGATCTGCCTTATTGTGTTGCTTATTCGCCGACAAATGAGTAGTAGTTCTTGTGGTGTTTATTGTAATAATTAAAGTCCATTTGCGGTCAATCGTCCATCACTTGTAATAGGAATCGGATTACCCAGATAGGTTGGTTTGGGTTGGAGCAGATTCACATAGGCAAAATCCTTGTTTCTCGCCAGCACCTCACGCAGCCGATTACGCGTCATATTCGGGTATTCCTGCTTATCCGAAGCAACACCGTAAGCGTCCATTCCCATTTGTCGGGCGGTATAGACAGCGCGCATCAGATGATATTGCTGAGTAACGATCAGCACCTTGTGTGCCTGGAAAATATCCCGCGCACGATACATACTCTCATAAGTGCTGAAGCCAGCATGGTCCATAAAAATATTTTGAGGCTGCACATCCCGTTCCTCCAAAAAACTGCGCATGGCATTAACCTCGTCATAATCGATTTGCCCGTGGTCGCCGCTTACAAGGAACCGATCCGATTTACCGGCATCTTTAAGCTCTAGCGCAGCTTGCAGACGGTCACCCAGAATGGCCGAAACCGATCCGTTTGGATACACTCTTGCACCAAGCACGACAATCACATCTGCCGTTGGAGCATCCTGGGCCTGGTAGATATAGGGGGAAGCTTTGCTTTTTACGTAAGCATCCACGCCGACAATCCAACAGATGGGCGCGATGATAACCAGGAGCATCGGCATCAGCTTGAATTTAAATAAATGCTTCACAGAACCGCTCCTCTATTTTATATTTCTAAATTGTATGGGCACGTATATGGCTATACCGATTAGACGCTTGATTCTGTAGGAAGTTGCAGTAACGGATTGATTGTTAATAAATGGGAATGAAATCCAGTAAAAATTGATATCAAGATTAGATTGGTGTAATATAAATTAAGCAATTTACGATATGGAAATAACCCTTATAATTTAATATATGTGCACAATGCTTTGTTCAAGTTATTAACTTCCCTCATATGGGGTTAATATAGGGTATTGAGTGTTTTAGGTAAGCAGCTTTTTGTTTCTAATAAACATTAGAGTGGAGAGATATGTCAATGACACCTGGCGAAACTAAGCGCGGGCCGTGGGAGGCCTACTTTGGTCCCAACCTGGGTTACCTGTATGAACAATATGATCAATACGTAATCGATCCTGATTCCGTGGAGGCTACCTTCCGGGAACTGTTCGATCTTTTTGGTGCGCCACCATCTGAGTCTGTATTTCATGCTGAACAAGCAAGCGTTCCTTCAAGAGCAGCCGTACAGTCGGGCACCTCTCAGGAAGATCAGTTGGCGTTAATGAGAAAAGTGGTTGCCGCTGACAGACTGGTTTGGAATATTCGTACCTACGGGCATTTGGCTGCAGATACAGATCCGCTCGGCTTGCGTGCACCGTCGGATACAAGAATTTTGGAATCGGCTACTTATGATTTGAGCGAAGCGGATTTAAAAGAAATTTCGGCATCCCTGATTTGGGAAAACGCGCAGGGTGCTGTCGTAAGCGGCTTGGATGCGATCCAGCGTCTGCGTGAAATTTATACGAAAACGATCGCCTATGAATTCAGTCACGTCCATGAGCAAGAGGAACGGGAATGGCTCAACAAGCAGGTGGAGTCGAATACATGGCCCACGCCGCTCGCCGTGGAAGAACGCAAGTCGCTTTTGAAGCGATTAATTCAAGTTGAGCAGTTTGAGCATTTCCTGCAAAGGACCTTTGTTGGACAAAAACGTTTTTCCATAGAGGGTCTGGATGTTCTCGTGCCGGTTGTTGATGAGATTGTCAACCGCTTTACGAAGGATGGAGCCAGCCACATTCTGATGGGAATGGCACATCGCGGCAGATTGAATGTACTTACGCATGTGCTTGGCAAGCCTTATAGCAAGATTTTTTCAGAGTTCCATCATTCACCGAACAAAGATTTGATTCCTTCCGAGGGCTCCATGGGAATCAATTTTGGCTGGACAGGTGATGTTAAATATCATTTAGGTGCTTATCGTTCGGTTACGGACGGCGAGAAGGGCGAGACCCGCTTGACGCTGGCGAACAATCCAAGTCATCTGGAATATGTCAATCCGGTTGTTGAGGGCTTTACACGTGCCGCTCAGGATGATCGCAGTCTACCCGGATTCCCTCAGCAGGATGTTAGCAAAGCGGTTACGGTCTTAATCCATGGCGATGCAGCTTTTCCGGGTGAGGGCGTTGTTGCTGAAACCTTGAACTTCAATAATTTGTCGGGCTACAGCAACGGGGGCACGATCCACATTATTGCGAACAACCGGTTGGGCTTTACGACCGAGAGCTCCGATTCACGTTCGACTCATTATGCCAGTGATTTGGCCAAAGGCTTTGAAATGCCGATTGTCCATGTTAATGCTGACGATCCAGAGGCTTGCGTAGCTGCCATTCGATTGGCTAGTGAATACCGTATCCGTTTCAAAAAGGATTTTCTGATCGATCTGGTGGGATATCGCCGTTATGGACATAACGAAACCGATGATCCGGAAGCGACACAGCCGATTATGTACAATAAAGTGCATAAACATCCGACTGTAAGTGAAATTTATGCGAATAAGCTGAAAAGTGAAGGTGTTGTCGCACAGGATCAGCCGACCCAGATGAAGCAGGATGCGTTGAAGGTCATGCAGGATGCTTACGACCAAGTGAAGAGCAACGAAGGTAATGGCAAAGAGAACAATTTCAGTGAGCATTTTGGAGATCTGATCGATCCAACGACACTTCCGACAGCTGTTCCACTGGAACAATTGCAGGCTATTAACAAGGAGTTATTGAACTTTCCCGCGGACTTCCAGGTGTATCCAAAGCTGCAGCGCATATTGGAGCGCCGCGCCAATGCGTTGGAGGCTAACGGAAAGGTTGACTGGGCGCTGGCGGAGACACTGGCTTTTGCCACTATTTTGGCTGAAGGCAAGCCGATTCGTCTAAGCGGTCAGGATTCTCAACGCGGTACATTTGCCCATCGGCATTTGATGCTGCACAATCCTATTACAGGGCGCACCTACTCACCGTTGCATCAGATTCCACAAGCCAAGGCTTCGTTTGCGATTCATAACAGTCCGTTATCCGAAGCATCAGTGCTTGGTTTCGAATATGGCTACAACGTGTTTTCACCGCAAACGCTGGTAATCTGGGAAGCGCAGTATGGTGACTTTGCCAACGCGGGTCAAGTTATATTTGACCAGTTCATCTCTGCAGGCCGGATGAAATGGGCGCAGAAATCAAGCTTGGTTGTGATGCTTCCACACGGCTCCGAAGGTCAAGGACCAGAGCATTCCAGCGCAAGGCTGGAGCGGTTTTTGCAGGCTGCTGCTGAAGACAACTGGACTGTAGCCAATCTGACCAGCGCGGCTCAATATTTCCATCTGCTCAGACGTCAAGCTGCGATTACCGAAAGCGAATATGCCCGTCCATTGATTTTGATGGCTCCCAAAAGTCTGATTCGTAATCAACGCGTGGCCTCGCCAGGCATTGCTTTCAGTGAAGGCTCCTTCCAGAGCGTGCTGGAGCAAACGGGTCTGGGAGAACAGCCGGATCAGGTGAAGCGTCTGATTCTGTGCAGCGGTAAAGTAGCGATTGATCTGGAGGATGCTGTTGCCGAACAGAAAGATCTGGAATGGCTGCATGTAGCTCGTGTCGAACAGCTATATCCATTCCCAAAAGCTGAGTTGTCCGCGATTATCGAGCGTTTTTCCAATCTGGAGGAAATTATCTGGCTTCAGGAAGAGAACAAGAACATGGGCGCATGGACCTATATGGAGCCGCGTATTCGTGAGCTGCTGCCAGAGGGAGCTAGCTTGCGTCATGTAGGCAGACCGGAACGGGCTAGTACGGCCAGCGGTTATCAGAATGTTCACAGCTTCGAACAGCAGCGCATCCTTGCTGAAGCGTTGAAGCCGATGGAAGTTAATAAAGAAATGATCGCGGTATTAGGCGAATAAATAAGCGGAGTAGCCGCGGGATTCAGCATGATAGATTAATCAGAATAGGTACAACAAATACGGGAGGCGCTAGCTGCAATGGATATTAAAATACCGGAACTGGGAGAATCCATCACGGAAGGAACAATCTCTTCCTGGATGAAAAAAGAAGGGGATTCCGTTAAATTCGGCGATTTGCTGCTTGAATTGGAAACCGATAAAGTAAATTTGGAGATCAATGCTGAGTCTGATGGCATTTTGTCAAAAATTAACAGACAAGCCGGTGAAACAGTACAGGTTGGCGAGAGCGTTGGTGTCATCAGCGCAGGCCAGGCAGCAGACGCACAGCCACCTTCAGCACAACAGCCAGCGGTGGCTTCGCCATCCCAGTCAGCTCCGATTGAGGCTGCCCAAGCCTCCACAGGCGCTGGTACAGTGAAGGAAGCTGCTGGATCCAATGGTACTTCCACCGAAGAGGAAGGTCCTTACACGGCTTCTCCATCCGTGCGTAAGCTGGCGAGAGAACGGGGAATCGATCTGAATCAGGTGCGCTCTGCTGGTGGAATTGACGCCAATCGGGTTTCACGCAGTGACATCGAATCCTACTCCTCTACGGGATCATCAGCAGGCAGTGCATCGCCGGCTGCTGCACAGCGACCACCGGTACAGGCTGAGAAGCGTGCTGTTGTTGAAAGCGCAGCTGTGGATGCCTCGAAACCGACTGAACGGAAGAAAATGTCCAGACGTCGGGTGACAATCGCCAACCGACTGGTGGAAGCACAGCGTACTGCTGCTATGCTGACCACATTTAACGAAGTCGATATGACGGCCATTATGGATGTCCGCAAGCGCCGCAAGCAGTCGTTCCAGGAGAAGAATAACGTAGGTCTCGGTTTTATGTCGTTCTTCACCAAAGCGGTTGTTGGCGCGTTAAAAGCTTTCCCTCTATTGAATGCAGAGATCGAAGGGGAAGAGATTCTTGTTAAAAAATATTATGATATCGGAATCGCGGTAGGAGCTAAGGAAGGTTTGGTCGTTCCGGTAGTACGTGACGCGGACCGACTGAGCTTTGCCGAGATTGAACGCAATATCGGTGAGCTGGCTGTCAAAGCACGCGATAACAAGCTATCGCTGGCTGACTTGCAGGGCGGTACGTTCACAATCACAAACGGAGGCGTGTTCGGTTCGCTTCTGTCGACACCGATTCTGAATACACCACAGGTCGGTATTCTGGGTATGCATACGATCCAGCGGCGTCCTGTAGCAGTTGGCGTAGATGGAATCGAGAACCGTCCGATGATGTACTTGGCGCTTTCTTACGATCACCGGATCGTTGACGGCAGTGAAGCAGTACGTTTTCTGGTGACGATCAAGCAGCTGCTTGAGGATCCGGAAGCACTACTGCTGGAAGGCTAAGCCAAAGACGGAGCTTCGGCTTCAGGCAAGTCATTCATAATATGAACAAAAACCGTTTAGAGGCGCAGCGCTCTGAACGGTTTTTGTGTTTTCAGGGTTTTCATGGACAAGCTCATAGGCATAATTACATTCCATGGCATGTCCACTATTTCTCTGTTTATTTTTGTACCGGAGCCCGCACCTTTAAGGTCACTTCGACGTTGCCGCGGGTCGCTTTGGAGTACGGACACACCTTGTGGGCGGCCTCCGCAAGCTCCATGACCCGGGCTTCTTCAAGACTTGGGACGGTAACCTCCATCTCCACAGATAAATGGTATTGTGTGCCTTCGCTATGAAGTGTGACATGTGCGGTAACCTGTGAGTTGGAAGTGTCGATGCTTTTGCTTTTGGCGATGCTCTTAAGAGCGCTGTGAAAACATGCGGCATAAGCCGCTCCAAATAGCTGCTCAGGGTTCGTTCCTGCCGCCTCGCCCTCATTAGGTGTGCCGACTTTTTGATCGAATAGACCGTCTGATGTACGAACAAAGCCGTTTCTTCCACCATGTGATGTGACATGAGCCGTATACGGTGATCCCATCATGATCTCTCCTTTCATCGTTTCAAACAATCCTTAGTAGCGTGTCCAAATCATTTTACCTTGCATGGTATACATACCCTTTGCCCAAGGAGTGAACCGCGACTGAAGATACAGTGTTGGCAGGAGTCGCACCGTTTACACGGTTATGTTATGATGAAAGCGTTTGAATGACTTGAGGGAGGAAATCGTTGAATGTCATACTTATCCGTTAGTACATGGAGTTTGCACCGTCTGCTGGGCCCGCTTCGTTGGACCGTTTGGGATGCTGAGAAAGGTACACATCAGATCAAGGAACAGGAGCAGCCGCATGTTTTGAGTTTGCTTGAATTACCTGCAGAAGCCGCACAACGGGGATACCAAGCCCTGGAAGTATGTCATTTTCATTTTCCTTCGACGGAGCCCGATTATTTGGCAGCCTTGCGTCAAGCTTTTATCACGGCTGGGATATCGTTTGATACCTTGTTGTTGGATTACGGGGATTTAACTGCACAGGATGAAACGCGACGGGAAGCTGATTTTAATTTGATACGCAATTGGATCGATATCGCAGCGGGTGCCGGGGCGAAGCAAATCCGTGTAATTGCCGGTGAAGCTATGCCTACAGACGAAGAAGCGATTCGGCAGTCAGCAGCCTCACTTCTGGAGTTGGCAGAGTACGCAGCAGGCCAAGGGGTACGTGTCGTTACTGAAAATTTTCGTTCGCTGACCTCAACGGGTGCCAGCTGCACACGGCTTCTTGATCATACTGGTGATCAGGTTGGGATGATTACGGATTTCGGAAATTTCAATCCGCCGACCAAATATGATGAGTTTGGGATGATCCTGCCATATAGCGTTTCGGTCCATGCCAAAGCCCATTATGATGAACAAGGCATGCCGGATGAGACAGAGTTTCACAGCTGTCTGGAAACGGTACGAGCAGCAGGCTGCAACTGTGCGATCGTTCTGATTTATGACGGTCCTGGCGATATGTGGGAAGGACTGGAGCGAATTCGACGCATTGTAGAGCCATACCTGTAACCCTTAACGGGGGCACACTTACCCAGACATTACTAGGTTAATCCATTGTAAGCCCTTTCGCAAATCATAAAACCTTTCTATAATGGACATAACGTCGCTTATGAAAATCGTTTGCTGCATACTCGAAAATTGCCATGCTCAGTTTTGATAAAGCAACACTCTAAGGAGGAATTATGAATGAATGTGCGTTCATTGGGTAAAACCGGTTTACGGGTTAGTGAATTATGCTTGGGCTCGATGACCTTTGGAGCTGCAGCTAGTCAGGAAGAAAGTTTTCGAATGATGGACCGTTTTGCTGAGGTAGGCGGTAATTTTATCGATACAGCCAATGTGTACTCGCAGGGTGCTTCGGAGGAGATCGTCGGTAACTGGCTGCGCAGCCAAAAACGCGATGACTACGTAATTGCGACCAAGGTTCGTTTTCCAATGGGAGAGGGCCACAACGATAACGGGCTTAGCCGTAAGCATATATTAGCCTCTGTCGAGGATAGCCTGAAACGATTGGGTACGGACTACATTGATTTATACCAGATTCATGCCTGGGATCTGTTAACTCCACTTGAGGAAACCTTGAGTACGCTGAATGATTTGGTTCGCAAAGGAGTGGTTCGCTATATCGGGGCCAGTAACCTACGGGCGTGGCAGCTGCAAAAGGCAATCTATACAAGCCGCCAGAACGGCTGGGAAACGTTTGTCAGCCTTCAGCCACAGTACAATCTGCTCTGCCGTGCAACGGAGTATGAGCTGCTGCCACTATGTGCGAATGAGGGTATTGGTGTGATCCCTTGGAGTCCGCTTCGTGGGGGTTGGCTCAGTGGCAAGTTTCGTCGTGGACAACAACCTCAGGAAAATACCCGTGTAGGAACCAACAAGGAAGTATGGGATCGTTATAATAACGAATTTACATGGAATATTATCGACACCTTACATGCAATTGCTGAGGAAGCAGATAAATCTCCGGCTCAGGTTGCGCTGAACTGGATGCTTAGTCGTAATGTTATTACAGCACCAATTATTGGTGCACGGAATGTGGAGCAGCTGGATGATAATCTGGGCGGAAGCGGCTGGTATTTAACGGAAGAGCAGATCACTCGTTTGGATGATGTCAGTGAATTACCTGTCAGCTATCCATACGATTTAGCTGCCGAGAACCAACAAAGAAGAGGCCGTGCGCCAATAGTTACCCGATTAAGCTAATAGAGGATACTTAATGGATATGGTAATTTGGTAACGGTATCCTCTGCCTATGGATGGATAACTCCGATCCAATAGTTCTTGATATCGATAGGCAAATGAATGACAAGCTTTCCTGAGCCTCGGCAGAAGGAAAGCTTGTTTGCTTTCTTGATCTATGAGATAGGGTTACTGAACCTTATGATCGCGATACACAAAGGTTTACACACCCGGATAAGAGTGCTACCATTTACTTTGTTAATTATTAATGAAGCGTTTCATTGTATCCTTCGATGGGCTAGACTTCATAAGATCGGGCATTAAGGAGTGAATGCAAGTGGAAATGTGGAAACGGAATTTATGGCTTCTGTGGGTCGGGTGCTTTATTACATCGGCCAGTTTTTCAATGGTGATTCCTTTCTTGCCTCTGTTCCTGCTTCATATCGGTGTTCAAGATCATATTGAAATGTGGTCTGGGCTCATATTCAGTTCTGCTTTTTTGGCAGGTGCTATTGCTTCACCCTTCTGGGGGGCGATGGGCGACAAGTACGGACGTAAGCCGATGATTGTACGTGCTGGTATTGTGCTTTGTGTGATTTATTTGCTGACTTCGTTGGTAACGAACCCTTATGAATTACTGGGACTTCGTATTTTGCAGGGACTGCTCAGCGGGTTTATACCGGGTGCGATTGCTCTGATCGGGACGAACACGCCGGAAGATAAGGTAGGCTATGCGATGGCCACGATATCCACCTCTACGGCCACAGGAGGTATTATTGGACCTCTGCTAGGGGGTGTCATTGCGAATTTGTTTGATAGCCGCGTAGCCTTTGCAAGTGCTGGTGTACTGGTGCTGATGAGCGCCTTGCTGGTATTGCTTTGGGTAAAGGAAGAAAAGGTGGTGCGAAGCAAGGAGCGCAGCTCGATAACCGGGTCCATGCGCATGGCTGTACAGAACCGACCGTTCCTGACCTTGCTTGGCATAACGCTGATTACCCAGTTTTCCATAATGACGATTGAACCTGTGCTGCCATTGTACATCGTACAGATCGGCGGGTCTGTGAAAAATGCATCGCTAATGGCGGGAATTGTTTTCTCGCTGGTGGGTATTGCCGGTATCCTGTTTGCTTCGCGATGGGGCAAGCTGGCAGACAAAGTGGGTTTCCATAAAGTGTTGATTATTGGTCTGATCGCCGGTGGATTAGGCAATCTGGCGCAAGTTCTGTTTCATGGAATTTGGGGCTTCTCGATTATTCGCTTTGTGTATGGGGCCTTTTTCTGTGCTGTGTTCCCGGCATTGAATGGACTGGTTATCCGTACAACACCTGCAGACTTTCGTGGGCGGGCGTTTGGGCTTAATCAGACGGCAAGTATGCTGGGAGGCATGCTGGGGCCGCTCGTAGGGGGATATATAAGCGGCATCTTCTCGATACACAGTGTATTTTGGGTGACGGGTCTGCTGCTGCTTTGTTCGGCTGGTGCTGCGGTATGGTCGCAAAATAAATCAACAGCCGCACACTCCCAGGGAGCTTCAGGGAACCTGTAATAGTTAGAGCAATGATTGCAGGCGGCTGCGGAGAGTAGACGGTAGCGGTTCATCCAGCAGGCTGTGCACGATTTCGCGATTCGCACCTTTTTCAGTTATATAGCTGAATAGCAGCTCGGCTTTAGAATCGCGTTTCATCAAGGTATAGGCGGTTGCCCAGATCTCGGGGCTTCCCATGTTGAGGCTCTGCCAGGTGCTTGCTACCCAAGTCGGCAGCTGACATATTCCTGATTCACTGTGAATGGCATAGCGGCCTATGATATCGACAGGTAGATCGTTATCCTCTACAGACAGACGGTAGCTGCTGGCAAACGGATAATCACCGCTCGGCAAGCTGATAAAGTCGATGTCCCCTAAGGCTTGAGCGACAGCTTCATAGGGAGCCTCCGTGGTTAAGTCCCAGTCTCTGACTCGTTCCGTAAGTCCCAGAGCGTATAACAAACCGCTTCCGCCTGTTGCATAGGTAATTCCAGCTGTATCAAACCGCTGTGTGATTTGCTGAACAGATGCTAGATTCATTGTTCAAATGACTCCTATCTCATATCTCATATTTGTATGTTCACAGTCTATAGATTCTATGATACCTTGATAATCATAACAGCCAAGCAGCCTCAAAGCCACTCAGGTGGTAGGGAGACGCTTGGCTGTTATCATTTTATTCAAGAGTGGTGAGATGCTCCCGCATAAAGGTCAATGTCTTGGCAAACGAGTCCTGAGCCGGCTCGGCTCGGTAAGAGGCGCGTGTGTCATTGGCAAATGCATGCGGAGCGCCTTCATAGATCCGATAATCAAATGCCTTGCCCTGCTGTTTCATCGCTTCAGCAAAGGCCGGAACCTGGTCGGTGATACGAGTATCCAATTCACCGAAGAAACCAAGCACAGGGCAGTCCAGCTGTGCAACCTGCTCCGCCTGCGGCAGGTTGCCGTAGAACACGACCGCGCCGCGCAGCTCGGCGTCGCGCGTGGCCAACTGGGCGGATAACATCCCGCCCAGGCAATAACCCACTGCGGCGACTGGACGCCGCCGCGACCCACTCTCGTACTCGCGCAGAAAGCCTGCGCTGGCCTCGAGCACAGCCACATAAGCGGCCGCCTTCGTACCGGCCGCGAAGATCAGCTCCAGCGTCTCGCCGATGGCTTGACCTTGCGCCTCGGGCAGAGCGTGAAGCGCCGCATCTCGCGCTTGTGGGTCACGCCATGCTGCCGGGGGCAGCGTATCGAGAAACCGCTTCGCGTCCTCGATACGCTGCTCCTGCAGCTGGGGCGGTTTGCCGCCGGCCTGGTGAAACAGGTCTGGCGCAAATGCGATAAAGCCGGCCTGCGCGAACCGGCTCGTTAAATCCTGGATATGGGGGTCGACACCCCATATTTCCTGAATAACCAGGACCGCAGGCTTCGCAAGCGGTGCCGGACCTTCAGGAAGCACCAGATAACCCGAATATTGCTGATGATCACCATACTGTACCCATTCACCCTGCAGACCCATACGCGTACACACTCCTCTTTTGAGTTGGTAATGGACGGCGTTGCGGCCGCCTTTACCTTCAGAATAAGCGAGTAGGGCTGGGAATACAAGCCATCGATTGTTAAACAATTTTGATGCATCGTTTGAAATGGGAAGCCATTAGGGTAAGAAATATAAGCAGGTATGCCGCATATCAGCATACCGTGCCAATCCTAATGACCGGAGGTACAGAGAATGGGACAATATATTCAGGTTAATGACAAGGTTAAGATATATGTAGAGGATATCGGTGAAGGGACCCCTGTGTTGTTTATTCACGGCTGGCCTTTAGATCACACCATGTTTGAATACCAATTTATGCAGCTGCCACGTCAGGGTTATCGTTGTATCGGGATCGATCTGCGCGGCTTCGGCCGATCTGACAGCCCGTGGGAAGGCTATTCCTATAATCAGCTGGCTGATGATATCCGTGTGGTTATCGATGAGCTTAAGCTGGACAACGTGGTTCTGGCCGGATTTTCATTGGGTGGTGCGGTTGCGATACGATACATGTCCCGCCATGAGGGCCAGGGTATTGCCAAGCTGCTGCTGATGGGCGCCGCGGCACCCTCGTTTATCCAACGCAACAACTTCCCGTTTGGAGCTCCTGAAGAGCAGATTGAAAAGTTGATGCTCGCTACACTTGCAGACCGTCCGCAGATGGTAACGGATTTCAGTAAAATATTTACTGACAAAGGTGGCAGTGCGAGCTTTGAGGATTGGCTCCACCAGCATGCTGTAGGTGCTTCGGCACAAGGTACCCTGCGGGCGCTGGAATCGCTGCGTGACGAAGATTTACGCGGCGATCTGGCAAGCATCAGGGTACCTACCGCTATCTTTCACGGAGAGAAGGATCAGATTTGTTCCTTCGAGCTGGCCAAGCTGACGAATCGCGGTATTGCCAATTCCAGACTGGTCGTTTTCGAAGAAAGTGGACACGCCATGCTGTTCGATGAGCCGGACAAATTCAGTGAAGAGCTGACCGGATTTTTGGCAGATCATTCGGTTAGTCGTTCCACCAACGCTTCAGATCTTCCCACCATGATCTACCCTTCGGTTTAGCAGGGGCAATGCCGTCCTTTTTCGCAGGCTGCTCTGTGCAATACGTAGTAGGTTCTGTACCCTGGACAAAAGCCTCAGGTCGCGACTTGGGGCAGTCCTCGTTGGCAAGCTTGCCACTCACGGGATCAATATTGACAGTCACCACACCATCCGGGACCGGAAACAGCTTCGGCGGAACCGATTCTAACGACCGCTCGGTGAATTCAGCAAAAATCGGCGCCGCGACATGAGACTCCAACGTACTGATATTACGATCCTTGTCATAACCGACCCAGACGGCCGTAGAGAGCTCAGGTGTATACCCGACCAGCCAGGCATCGGTGTTGGTTGTGCCGGTTTTACCAGCTACGGGCCGTTTGATCACGGTTGATACCCGGTTGCCAGTACCCCCTTGCTCGAACACACTTTCCATCAATTGGGTCATGACATACGTATACGGAGGCTCGATAACCTGCTCTCGTTTGGGCTGGGCTTCATAGAGTACCCTCCCGCTGCGGTTCTCAATTTTCAACACCGCTGTCGGTTCAACACGTACACCGCCATTGGCGAAGATGGCAAAAGCCGAAGCCATCTCGAACGGACTGACGGGGAAGGTTCCGAGTGCTAATGAAGGCAGCGGCTTCATCGGACTGGTGATGCCCATTTTGCGTGCCGTCGCGATTACATTTTCTGCTCCTGTTTCGATAATCGAATGTACGGCAAATATATTATCTGATTTGGCAATTGCCTGCCGCAGATCAATCCAGTTGTAATAGACGCTGCCAAAATTATTGGGCGTATAGCTCTGTCTGCCATTATCGTAGGTGAAGGTAGTCGGCTCGCTTTTGAAGCGAGTAAGCGGAGTGAATTGCTTTTGCTGCATTGCGGTCACATACACGATCGGCTTGAATGCTGAGCCGGGCTGACGTGTAGTAGCGAACACGCGGTTAAACTGGTTGTCCGCATAGCTTCGCCCTCCAACCATCGCGCGTACGTAACCATTACGTGGATCGATAGCGATCAGCGCTGCCTGCATGTCCCCATACGGCTCCATTTGAGCGGCGACGACCTCCTCGGCGATCTGTTGAGCCGAACTGTCCAGCGTGGTGTACACCCGAAGTCCGCCTTCATCAAATTGCTCCTCCGTAATGCCATACTGCTCGGTAGCCAGACTTCGCACATAATCTCGGAAATAACCGGCAATCGCTGGTTTACGCGGCTCAAGCGTTAGAATATTCAGCTTGACCTTGCCGGCATCATCGGCCTCCTGCTGCGTGATCATGCCTGCTGTTGCCATGGTCTGGAGTACCGTTTGCTGCCGTTCCATCGCGCTCTTCAGATCATAGTAAGGTGAAAAATAACGTGGACCTTTGGGAATACCAGCCAGCATGGCGCTTTCCGCTAATGTTAAATCAGCCGCATCCTTACCAAAAAACAGCTTGGCCGCAGCCTGAATGCCATAGGTGGAATGCCCATAATAGATTTGATTCAAATACTCGTCCAAAATTTCATCCTTGCTCATTTGCAGCTCCATCTGCACGGCATAATACGTTTCCTTGAGCTTCCGGGTCCATGTACGTTCGTGCGACAAGTACAGATTACGTGCCAACTGCTGTGTAATCGTACCGGCGCCCTGAACCTTGGACATATGCTGTATATTAACGACCGCAGCGCGTGCGATTCCTTTCAAATCAAAGCCAACATGATGATAAAAGTTCCGGTCCTCGATAGCCAGTGTCGCCTGGATCAGATAGGGGGATATTTCCTGGAGGGTAACGCTTTGGCTGTTCTTACCACCATTCAACGTATCCAGGACTTGCCCGTGAATATCATAGATTTCGGTCGCAGGCGCCATTTTCGATACAGGAAGCGCTTGGGAGCGCATGTATAAGAGTGCTACAAAGAGTACAGCTGCACAGATCAAGACAGTCGAGAATGTTAACGAGCAGACCATTTTGAAGCGCCGAAAGCCGTGGAGACCTGTTTTACTGTCGGAGCTTTGCTGCTCGGCACGGGAGGGGCGGTTACTGGGCTCTTGAGACACGGTCATCCATCCTTTCGGTTATTTGCGATTCGGAGTGCCTATAACACCAGTATGGAAAAAATCGTAAACTGCTAATCATCGGAAACCGTTATAATGTTAATTTATTTTGAACACGGCGCCTTTGGGCCGTTTAAGGTTGCATTTTCGAGTAGATACACTATAATACAACTTGACGCATAGCTATTGGCTGACGAAGCCAATCGACCCGGATTTTGGGGCTATATCGGCTTGAGATTCGTAAACAAGAAAGGTGAGATGAACATGGAATTATGGTACACAGAGAAACAAACGGAGCAGTATGGGATTACCGCGAAAATTCGCGAGACGCTTGTAACGGAGAAAACCGATTTTCAAGATCTTGCTATCATTGATACAGTAGAATTTGGTCGTATGCTCGTATTGGATGGTATGGTCATGACGACCGTTAGAGACGAGTTTGTTTATCATGAAATGGTGGCGCATCCTGCGCTATACACGCATCCGAATCCAAAGCAGGTGCTGATTGTAGGCGGCGGCGACGGTGGTGTTGTTCGTGAAGTGATGAAGCACCCAGGCGTGGAAAAAGCGGTTCTTGTCGATATCGATGGCAAGGTTATCGAATATTCCAAGCAGTATTTGCCGGAAATTGCCGGTGAGCTGGACAATCCTCGCGTAGAAGTCATTGTTAACGATGGCTACATGCATATCCACGATCACAAAAATACATACGACGTGATCATGGTCGATTCGACCGAGCCGGTAGGACCAGCGGTTGAACTGTTCAGCAAAGGCTTTTATCAAGGAATTTATGAGTCTTTGAAGGAAGACGGAATCTTTGTTGCACAAACAGATAACCCATGGTTTAAAGCCGATCTGATTCAGAGTGTAAATCGCGATGTGAAAGAAATTTTCCCGATTGTCCGCGTTTATTGTGCAAACATTCCTACTTACCCAAGCGGTTTGTGGACTTTCACAATGGGCAGCAAAAAGTATGATCCCCTGCAGGTTGACGAAACTCAAATTCCTGATATCGATACTAAATATTATAGCCCTCGACTGCACAAAGCGGCTTTTGCATTGCCGAAATTTGTTGAAGATCTGTGTAAGTAAGACATTTGAACTGAAATATCGGTTTTGAATCTGTCGGCATATACCCAGGCGGGTATATGCAAGCCTATTTAGCCGATTGCTGCTGGGGCAACCTGCTTCCTCACAATCGGCGAAACTGCTTATTTTAATGAAGGAAGTGTGAAGCATGCGTTTGGACCAAGCCTATTCCGGCAATGTATTTATATTAAGTTCCGATAACTATGAATCTTCCCGTGCTGTTATTTATGGTATGCCAATGGACTACACCGTCAGTTTTCGTCCTGGTTCCCGTTTCGGACCGACACGGATTCGCGAAGTTTCGATTGGATTGGAAGAGTATAGTCCTTATTTGGACAAAAGTCTTGATGAAATGACGTATTTCGATGCGGGCGATTTGCTGCTTCCCTTTGGCAATGCAGCGCGGAGCTTGGAAATTATTGGTGATTACGTGCGAGGCTTGCTGAAGGATAATAAATTCCCGCTCGGTCTGGGTGGCGAGCACTTGGTGTCATGGCCTGTGTTCCGTGAAATGTATGCCAAGTATCCCGATCTGGCAATCGTTCATTTTGATGCCCATGCTGACCTGCGTGAGCAGTATGAGGGGGAGCCATTATCCCATTCCACGCCGCTTCGTAAAGCAGCAGGTTTGATCGGGGGCCGCAACATTTATCAGTTCGGTATCCGTTCCGGCTCACGTGAAGAATTCCAATATGCGCGTGAACATATTAATTTTCACCCGTTTGAAGTGCTTGAGCCATTGAAAAAGGTGCTTCCGGAGCTGGCTGGTCGTCCGATTTATTTAACTATCGATATTGATGTGCTTGACCCATCCTGCGCGCCAGGCACAGGTACAGCCGAAGCTGGCGGCATCACCTCCAAGGAACTGCTGGCTGCGATCCATGCCATGGCTGCTGCCAACCTGAATGTAGTTGGTGCTGATGTCGTTGAGGTAGCTCCCGCTTACGATCCGACAGAGCAAACCCAGATTGTGGCTGCCAAGCTGATCCGTGAAATTTTGCTAGGGCTTGTGAAGTAGCTTTACTTGATTCAAACATGTCCAGACGTTTAGTTTGGAAGCATACAGCAAACAGCCTGCTTCGCCCTAGTGCGGAGCAGGCTGTTTGCTGTATAGGGTGGGATTCGATCTCAGAGGGACTTATGTATTCGACAATAGACACGGTATACACAGTAGGGATCGGATTTAACCGCTTCGGAGTGTAAATATGCTTAGCTCTGGTCGGCAGAAGAAACGGATTGGCAGCACGGATACGCCAATTCCTCGGTTCGTGTACACCTGCAGCTTGCCATCGCCAAGTGAGTAATAGCCATCTGGATATTTGGAGCCATAGGCAGGGGTAAACAAGTGTCCGTAGAAAGGCAGACGAACCTGCCCGCCGTGACTGTGACCGGAAAGCTGTAAATCGATCGAATGCTTCAGAGCTATATCTGCAAAATCAGGACAGTGCGAAAGCAGCAGCGTAAACGCATCACTCGGTACATCGTGAAGTGCTTTTGGTAGATCAGGCTTACCATCCCACATATCATCGACACCACTTAACCAGATCGTTGACTTTTCGCGTTTTAGGGGAACAGACTGATTCATCAGCAGAGCGAAGCCGCTGTCCAGCAGTATGCGCTTTATCTTTTCGGTCTCCTTGCCATAGTAATCATGGTTGCCAAGCACTGCGCCTTTACCAAGAGGTGCCTTCAAACGAGAGAGTACTTGTACAGCAGGAGCAGCATCGCTGCCAACCGTATAATCAAACAAATCGCCTGTAAAGCAGATCAGGTCCGGCTGGAGTGACTGGATATGATCTACCAATTCATTCAACTGCTCAACCGTGTAGTGAAAGCCAAGGTGGACATCACTGAATTGGACCACGCGCATGCCATCAAAAGCAGAGGGCAGCCTCTTCAACTGTATAGTTATCTCCTTTGTATAGAGCCAACGGGGCTCCGCAAATCGGGCATACGTATATCCTGCAGATGGTGTTAGAATGAGACCCGCCAGCATAAATAAGCATTTTTTCATAAAAGCTCTCCGGTTCATATCAGCATTCATCCGTTCATTTTAGAAGTGCGTTATTCCTAAGCTTACTGTTTGGTTGGGGTTGGCTTATAAGTACTGCGACTTCTCTCGGTGGGACACCCGATTGCTCGTGTTTTCAAACCGGCTGTTATCGATTCTGTATCTATAACAGCCGATGAATGCTGCGGAAGGCGCTTGGCGTGATCCCTTCCTGGCGCTTGAACAGCTTAATAAAGTAACTGCAGTCCTCGTAGCCGACTTGACGGGCAACCTCGCGAACCTCCAGCTCCAGCGGCTGCAGCAGTAGTTCCTTGGCTTTACTCAGCCGATAACGAGTGAGATAAGCAATCGGTCTTATGCCCATCGTTTGTTGAAATAACAGACACGTATGCTGGGGAGTGACTCCAAGCTTATCGGCTATTTGCTGCATGGTGATGGGCTGATCGAAGCTTTCTTCTATGAGAGCAAACACAGGTGCCAACTGCTCCATGTGCTGCTGCTTGGAGCGAACCTCTGAAGATGAGGCATGCAGGAACAAATCGAGCAGCAATTCATAAGCGAGGGCAGAGCATTCTGCGCTGCGCAGCGGATTCTGTGATTGCAAGATGGATAGGATCGAATGCATGACAGCGAGCGTTACATCGGGATTGGGTAAATACAGCACTGTAGAAGCCTGTACCCGCATGGAGTCCAACAGACTGGTCATGCAGGCTCCATTAAAGGTAACCCAGCGCACCGTCCATGGTGGTGTGATGGGTTCATATTCATGCATGACGCCAGGGAATAAGAGCATTCCTTGTCCTCTGTGCACCGTGTGAATTTTCCCGTCGACCTTTAATTGCCCGGTACCGTTCAAGGTTTGAATCCATTGATAGTCCGGGAAACCGTGCTCCCGCTTCATCATATTTTGATTGTGCCAGCCGCCTGCTCCCGTTACATACACAGGCAGCCGCATCTCCATCTCGGTCATAACGCCAAATATATTCATCGTCATCTGCCGTGTCCTCAATTCCTTAAGCATATTCTTATGGTAACAATAAAATAACAGTAATGCCAACACCCTCCCAAACCCTCCCTATAGGGAGGGCCCCAAAGGGCGCTGCCCTCTGGACTCCCATAGCCGTGTGCAGGGTTTAGTGGTGCTGGCTCGCTTTCGTCCCTACGGGACACGCTTAACTGTTGGTGTGAGGGAGGATGGAGTGAGTGTGGAGGGTTTGACTCGCTTTCGTCCCTACGGGACACGCTTTACTGGAGGTGTGAGGCGGATGGAGAGACTGTGGTGGAATGGGAGTCGCATCGTCCCTACGGGACTCGCTGGTTTTGAGGGGACAGCGAACTACTTACTAAGAATTTAACAGCTACCGGAGAGATACTTTCTCAGAGGTGTTAAATATTTGGTGAATAAAAAGCGAAGCGGCCAAACGGTCCTGGAGAAGCGATAGCGTTCGCCTTTGTTTCCATACTTTTTACCACTAAATGTTTTATAAAATCATAAAAATAGGGAAACAACAGCGATCGGAAGGATATTTGGCCGCGCAGTGGGTCATATTCACCGGACTTTTAACTTGCTGTTATCATCTTAAGTTTGAATAATTTGCTTTCGTTCGCTAGACTAGGATGTACAAACATGCAGTTGCTGCGGTTATGATTTAGGAGGACATGATGAGTCAATCCATACAAGTGAACATACAGATAGAAAGTCGCATAGATGATGATCCTGTCACCCGCCATAACGTGGAGGGCGATCTGTATCCAAAGGGGAATCATTACTATCTGCGATATAAGGAAGCAGATCCCGAGATGGCGGGGACGTCGACATTAATCAAGCTGGAAACAGGGCTTGTCCGAATTATTCGGCAGGGCAATGTGCGCTCAGAGCAAACCTTTGTTGCCGGGCAGCGGCTCAAGGGTTATTACGACGCGCCGCACGGCAAGCTGGAGTTGGAAGCAGATACCCAACAGTTAAACGTACAATTGGAACATGGGCTGGGTACTGTGGATTGGAGTTATGAACTATTTGTTATGGGAGAAAGAGCCGGGGCCTATCGGCTGCGGCTGATTGTAAGTGCCAAGGCATAGAGTTATTTCACAGCCGTTTTTGGTTTTATCACGGCGTTAACGGCTCTGAGCGCATGGACTTCCCGAATACTCATGCCGGGCTTTATCAACAGGCGGGCATGTCTTTTTACTATCGACTTGATCTGAGTAGGATTCAATCCGGGTTTTCGGGAAAGCATGAGCGCAACGACACCGGACACATGGGAGGTTGCCATCGAGGTACCACTGAGCTCGTGATATTTGCCTTTTAACCAGGTGGAGTATATTTTTTCGCCTGGTGCGTAAATGTCGATGGTTTTGCTGACGTTGCTGAAAGGTGCTATTTTACCACGGCGGGTCGAGGCTCCGACAGCAATCACCTGCCGCAGGCGGGCTGGATAATCGATAATTTTTTGCTTGCCCTCATTGCCCGAGGAGGCGACCACGATAACACCGGATCGGAAAGCGTGTAGAACGGCGAGCTCCAAAGCCTTGCTGTAGGTTTTCATTCCAAAGCTCATATTAATAATATGAATTTGATTTCTGACACACCAATCGATACCACCAATAATGTCAGACACAAAGGCACTCCCTTGGTGATCAAAAGCTTTGACTGGATGAATGATAGCTTGCGGCGCTACACCAACAATGCCTTGCTGGCGGCTTGAAGCGGCGGCGATCGTACCAGCGATATGGGTGCCGTGTCCGTTGTCGTCATTTGGCAGTAAATGTCGATTGACCAGATTGACTCCATACGAAAGGCAATGGCGTAAATCAGGATGCGAATAATCGGCCCCGGTATCAATCACCCCTACCCGAATACGATCTCCCTTCGATTTGCTCCATGTTTGAGGCGCGCGAATATGTTTAACTCCCCAAGGGACGCTTGGCGCATGGCTGTGCGCTGTACCGCTCGATGGCTGCACCGCATTGACGACCTTAATGGCATGAACACTCATGATCCTATCGGTTTCGATGGATTTTATATAAGGGATGGACGGCGGTTTGGTTGTTGTGTTCAATGTACAGGAAATGGCATTAATGATAGCGAGCGGTTGAATATCAGGTAAGGGAACGGAGTTTTTGGTGGCAGCGTTGAGCTCCCGGATACACGTACAATAATCACGACGGCTTGAGAATCGGATGATATGCTTACAGTCGGCGTTTTCGGTGTCCTGCATGGCTGCTGCTTCCAGCCAATTGATAAAAGTGGATGATTTCAATAGTCATCGGCCCTCCTGCACATCGTAAATGCCCTACCTAATCTTATGAAAAAAAATACGATATGGCATGTGCGTATAGCCTTGTAGAAATAAATGGGTCATCACCCGTGTCAGAAAGCAACGGGCATCATACGATACATAGAGAGAATCCCAAGGTTCTCTTCCCTTTCTCCATAAGGGCAGTAGGGCGGACGCTGTTCAAGTCCCCACGGATACAGTCAGGGCGAAGGGTTTTCCCTTCGCTTTTAAAATTTACAAGGGACACCCCCGAAGCAGTTGCTTTTTTACATAAAATAAGGTTTACTATTAGGAGTATAAGGGAACATGCAGTTAGGTTTGTGAAAATGTTCGAGGGGATGTGCTTGAATGAGTGCGCAGTACACTCTAAAGGTCGGTATGGATAAGGCGAAAGAAATGCCAATGGTCGACCTAGCATTTGAAGTATTGAGAGCAGCGAATACACCTTTTTATTATCGTGACCTGATGGCGGAAATTTCAAAAATTAAAGGTCTGTCTGAAGAGGCAGTGATGCAGGTAATCGCTCAATTATATACGGAAATCAATATCGATGGCCGATTTGCTTGTGTAGGATCGAACCTGTGGGGCTTGAAGCGCTGGTACCCGATCGAGAAATCGGAGGATACAGTGGGTAGTGGCAAACGTCCACGTATCATTAACGATGAAGACGATGATATGGACGACGATGACATGTTTGCCGAAGAAGAAGATGTATTTGTTGAGGAAGAGGATTTCGATTCCTTCGATAAACCGGCTGAAGAAGATTTTGAAGCTGAGGAAGAAATCGAAGAAGAAGGCGAGTTCTTGCCCGAAGAAGAAATCGACGAAGATGATGATAGTGATGATGAGGATCTGGATGAAGACGGCGATATTGAGACCGATCTGGACACGCTTATTGAGGAAGAGCTTGAGGATGACGAAGACGAGGAGAAATAATTCGAATCGTGACCATCTACTTGACAGCAACCCTTCGATGAGAGTAAACTATCTTCTGGGCTTTTGAAAAAGCTATTCAATTATGACTATAAAGTGCCCCGCTTTTGCCGGGGGACTTTTTATTTTTTTTGAACCAATTTATGGGAAGTGTTTGCTTTAGTTTGCCAAAAACCAAAGTTAAGCGTGTCCGACAGGACGAAAGCGACCCGAATACAACACATTATCATCAACAGTCAATGCGCCTAACGTTAAGCGTGTCCCAACGGGACAGAAGCGAGTACAATACACTGCAGTCTGGATCCGAGTTGGGAGTCCAGAGGGCACAGCCCTTTGGGGCCCTCCCTGTAGGGAGGGTTTGGGAGGGTACAAACTTAAGGGAGGTATTACATACATGACGAAGTATATATTCGTTACAGGGGGCGTGGTTTCCTCACTGGGAAAGGGCATTACAGCGGCATCGCTCGGAAGGCTACTCAAGAACCGCGGATTAAAAGTAACGATCCAGAAATTTGATCCTTACATTAATGTTGACCCGGGAACGATGAGTCCCTATCAGCATGGTGAGGTGTTTGTAACCGACGATGGCGCAGAAACGGATTTGGATTTGGGTCATTATGAGCGTTTTATCGATATTAATTTATCCAAGAGCAGTAACGTGACGACCGGTAAAGTGTACTCTTCCGTTATTACCAAAGAGCGCAGAGGCGAATATTTGGGCGGTACGGTGCAGGTTATTCCACATATTACCAATGAGATCAAGGACCGTGTTTTCCGTGCAGGCCGTGAAGCGCAATCCGATGTCGTTATTACCGAGATTGGCGGCACAGTTGGCGATATCGAGAGCTTGCCGTTTATTGAAGCCATTCGTCAAATTAAAAGCGATATAGGTCGGGATAACGTGATGTATATTCATGTTACACTCATTCCTTATCTGAAAGCAGCCGGTGAAGCCAAAACCAAGCCGACACAGCACAGCGTGAAGGAACTGCGTGGTCTGGGTATCCAGCCGCATATTATTGTATGCCGCACTGAGCATTCACTGGGAGAAGACATGAAGCGTAAGCTTGCGCTTTTCTGTGATATCGACACCAATGCGGTTATTGAATGCCATGATGTGGACACGCTGTATGAAGTGCCGATGATGCTGCGTGAGCAGGGCATGGATGATATCGTAGTTAAGCATCTCGGATTAACAAGCAATCCACCGGATATGACCGAATGGGAAAATCTAGTTCATCGCGTCAAATCTTTAGAGCATACGACTGAAATCGCAATCGTGGGTAAATATGTTGCTTTGCATGATGCTTATTTAAGCATTGTTGAAGCTTTGGGACACGCTGGCATTGATTGTAATACGGAAGTGAAGATCCGATGGATTAACGCAGAGGATGTTTATGATCACAATGTAGCGGAGCTGTTCCAAGGGGTCCAAGGTATTCTCGTACCCGGAGGCTTCGGGGACCGCGGAATTGAAGGTAAAGTATCGGCTATCCGCTATGCGCGGGAAAACAATGTACCGTTTTTTGGCATTTGCTTGGGCATGCAGGTTGCTGTCATTGAATATGCACGCAGCGTGCTGAATCTGGAGGGCGCTAACAGCTCCGAGATTAATCCGGCAACACCTTATCCGGTCATCGATTTGCTGCCGGAGCAAAAAGATATTGAGAACTTGGGCGGTACTATGCGTCTTGGTCTATACCCATGCAAACTGGTGGAAGGATCTCTTGCCATGCAGTGCTACGACGATGAGCTTGTGTACGAAAGACACCGTCACCGGTATGAGTTTAACAATGAATATCGTGAAGTAATGGAAAAGGCAGGCTTCCGGATCAGTGGTACATCGCCGGACGGACGTTTGGTTGAGATCATTGAATGCCCGACGCATCCTTGGTTTTTGGCTGTTCAATTCCATCCGGAGTTTGCTTCCAGACCGAATCGTCCGCAGCGTTTATTCAAGCATTTTGTCGAAGCCGCTTTTTCATTATCCCGAGTTTAATATATAATTATGCCCAGATGGTAAGCATAGAACATCCTTCGACAGCATATATCCAACTATAGCAAGTAACAGCGAAACTTCATACCAACTGTACACGATGTTCAGAAAATGCATGAAATGTAAAACATTTCAACTTTTTCGAAAAAAGCAGCAGGAATCTCGATATTTATATCGAATTTATCTTGATATGCTCGATGGGACAGGCCGGAATTCCGACAATCACGATCGTGGACTTGGGAGGCTGTATGGATGAAGAAGTTACTCATTGTAGATGATCAGAATGGGATCAGGATCTTATTGACGGAGGTATTCAGTACCGAAGGATACCAAACTTATCAAGCGTCGAACGGCAAGCTCGCACTGGAAATTGTCAGAACTACTTCTCCTGATTTGGTTTTACTGGATATGAAAATTCCAGGTATGGACGGATTGGACATTCTCAAGCACATTAAAAGTATCGACGCTTCGATCAAAGTCATTATGATGACAGCTTATGGCGAATTAGATATGATCAAAGAGGCAACGGATCTGGGTGCAATCATGCACTTTACGAAGCCTTTTGATATCGATGAGCTGCGGCAGGCGGTTAACATTCATTTGGGGAAGCCGAGGAATAGCTCGTATGCAGTGGGATCCTGATTACAGGGTCTCTTTTTTTTCTTATGACTATGAAAACGAAGCAGCTTGGTTATCATTTGAATTAAACTATGATATAATAACGCAGTATGACAGAAGAGCGGTCTTTGATACTTGACTCGGTCAATAACTACTAGGAGGAAGAAACATGCCATTAGTTTCAATGAATGAATTATTGCCAAAAGCAAAAGCAAACAAGTACGCAGTAGGGCAGTTCAATATGAATAACTTGGAATTTGCTCAAGCGATTGTAGATGCGGCTGAAGAATTAAAGTCTCCTTTTATTTACGGTGTAAGTGAAGGGGCTTTGAAGTATATGGGTATCGAGTTTACTGTAGCCCTTGCGGAAGCAGCAGCAAAAAAATCCGGCTTGCCAATCGCACTTCATTTGGATCACGGCAGCAGCTTTGAAGTAGCAATGAAATGTATCCGCGCAGGTTTCAGCTCGGTTATGTTTGATGGCTCCCATCATTCTTTCGAAGAAAACATTCGTTTGACGAAGGAAGTTGTTAAAGCAGCGCGCGCAATGGGCGTATCCGTTGAGGGTGAGCTCGGTACGATCGGTGGCGTGGAAGATGACATCAGCGTGGACGAGGAAAATGCAAGCTTGGCTAAACCGGAAGAAGCGATTCGTTTCTACGAAGAGACTGGCGTAGATTGCTTGGCTATCGCGGTAGGTACTGCTCACGGTATGTACGCTGGCGAGCCAAACATCCGTTTCGACATTATTCAAAAGGTGGCAAGTGCAATTCCTGTACCTGTTGTACTTCACGGCGGATCTGGCGTACCTGATGAGATGATTCGTCAAGCAATCGCTGCTGGCGTAGGTAAAATCAATGTTAACACCGAGAATCAAGTAGCGTGTACGGATGCCATTCGTGAAGCTCTCAATAAAGACGCGAAAATCTACGATCCTCGTAAATACCTCACTCCTGCCCGCAAAGCTATGGTTGAAGTCGTTAAATCCAAAATTCAATTGTTCGGAAGTTCTAACCAAGCTTAATGTCTCCAATAGGAAATGCATCGTCATGGTGCGTTTCCTTTCTATATGCATAGTACCTACCTGGAATTACCGCCCTAAATCAGTATGTAAAGCTTGACAGCAGTCATTTGGAGGGAAGATAAACGAATGGAGAAATTGATGGTTACCGGAGGTCGTCCCTTGCGGGGAACGGTCCAAATCAGCGGTGCCAAGAACAGCGCGATAGCGTTGATACCAGCTGCAATTTTATCGGAAACAACCGTTACCTTAGATAATTTGCCGGTATTGAGTGATGTTGCCATTTATTCGGAATTGTTGGAAGAATTGAATGCACCTGTGATTTGGCAAGGGGATCAGATGATTATCGATCCGAGCGCATTGCGATCCAAACCTATGCCTAATGGAAATGTTAAGAAATTGAGAGCTTCGTATTATTTAATGGGAGCGCTGCTTGGTCGTTTTGGAGAAGCAACAATTGGTTTACCTGGGGGATGCAATTTTGAACCGCGTCCGATTGATCAGCATATCAAAGGTTTTGAAGCATTAGGAGCACGTGTGAGCACCGAGAATGGGTCTTTGCACATTCAAGCCAAAGAGCTCCGCGGAGCGAAAATTTATCTCGATGTGGTTAGTGTTGGAGCTACAATTAATATTATGCTGGCTGCTTCTCGGGCCAAAGGTGTCACTTTGATTGAAAATGCGGCAAAAGAGCCTGAAATTATAGATGTTGCTACGCTATTAAATTCCATGGGTGCGAGAATCAAAGGAGCAGGAACCGAAACCATTCGTATTGAGGGTGTGGATTCCATGCATGGCTGTCGTCACTCGATTATTCCCGATCGGATTCAAGCTGGAACCTATATGATCCTTGCAGCTGCAACGCGAGGGGATGTTGTCGTGGACAATGTTATTCCGAAGCATTTGGAAGCTATCACGGCCAAATTGCAGGAGATGGGTGTTGAGATTCAGGAAATGGACGAATCCATACGCGTCATCGGTAAGCCCGAGTATGAGAGTGTGGATGTCACAGCGCTTGTATATCCAGGATTTGCTACTGATTTGCAATCACCGATGACAAGCCTCCTGACACAAACGAAGGGTACCAGCATTCTGAGTGATTATGTATACAGTAATCGCTTCAAGCATGTTCCCGAGCTAACCCGGATGGGTGCCAAAATTAAGGTTGAAGGGCGTTCCGCAGTTATTGAAGGCGGTCAGCTTAGCGCAGCAAAAGTGAAGGCTACTGATTTGCGTGCGGGAGCAGCGCTTGTGATTGCAGCACTGACAGTTCCTGATGGAGTCACCGAAATAACAGGCGTCGAATATATCGATCGTGGTTATGATCATTTGGTCAGTAATCTATCAAGCTTGGGCGCAGAGGTTTGGCGTGAGCAGGATTAGTATCGTATAGTCTCTACTTTTTTGGGTAATGCTAGAATGAGTTTCACAAAAGTACAAATATAATAGTTTGGTGGCTGAGATTATGGATATACCACTAGCGCAATTAGAAGCGCAGAAACTGACTGAGTTGTATCAGTTAGCTAAAAAACATCAAATTCCTTCCTACGGCACTTTGAAAAAGAAAGAACTCATATTTGCTATTTTACGGGCCCAGGCAGAGAAAAGCGGTCTGATGTTCATGCAGGGTGTACTCGAAATTTTGTCCGACGGCTTCGGGTTTTTACGTCCTATCAACTATCTGCCCAGTACAGAGGATATTTATATTTCCGCTTCGCAGATTCGTAAATTTGATTTAAGAAGCGGTGACCTCGTATCTGGAAAATGCAGACCTCCTAAGGAAAACGAACGTTATTTCGGATTGCTTCAGGTAGAGGCCGTCAATGGCGAAGATCCGGTAACGGCTGCTGAGCGCCTTCATTTCCCGGCGCTAACTCCGTTATACCCCGAAAAGAAAATTTTGCTGGAAACTTCTCCAACGCATCTATCGACTCGCCTTATGGATTTGCTAGCACCTGTAGGACTGGGGCAGCGTGGATTGATCGTAGCACCTCCCAAAGCTGGTAAAACGTTGCTGCTGAAGGAAATTGCTAACAGCATTTCGACCAATCATCCAGAGATCGAGCTGTTCGTGCTTCTTATTGACGAGCGCCCGGAAGAAGTAACGGATATGCAGCGTTCGGTTAAGGGCGAAGTTATTGCCTCAACTTTTGACGAGCTTCCCGAGAATCACATCAAGGTCGCTGAGCTTGTGCTTGAAAGGGCCATGCGTTTAGTTGAACACAAAAAAGATGTCGTCATTTTGATGGATAGTATTACACGGTTGGCTCGTGCCTACAATTTGGTAGTTCCACCATCTGGCCGTACATTGTCTGGCGGTATTGATCCGGGTGCTTTTCATCGTCCCAAACGTTTCTTCGGTGCTGCGCGTAACATCGAAGAGGGTGGCAGCCTGACGATTTTGGCAACGGCACTCATTGAGACCGGTTCCCGTATGGATGACGTCATTTATGAAGAATTTAAAGGTACAGGTAATTTAGAGCTGCATCTGGATCGCAAATTGGCCGAGCGTCGTATTTTCCCATCAATCGATATGCGTCGTTCAGGAACACGTCGTGAAGAAATGCTCTTAAGCAAAGATGTGCTGGATAAAGTATGGGCAATTCGCAAGAGCATGAATGAATCACATGAATATGTAGAAGCTTTTATCAAGAAGCTGGTTGATACCAAAACGAATCAGGAGTTCCTGGATACACTGGAAAAACTGGGAAATGGCTCTAGCAAACCGCCGGTTAGCAGTAATTCCTCGTCGTCCGTGAATAAGCCTTTGGCTAACGGTTCCGCCTCTTCCGCGGTAAGTAAGCCATCATCCAATGGGAGTATGAATACTTCTTCTGCAGTAAGTAAGCCGCCGTCCACGAGCAGCGCTTCATCCGCAGCAAGCAAGCCGACAACCTCCAGCAGAACCTCGTCAGCAATAAGCAAGCCATCATCTGGCAGAAGCAGTGCTGCTTCGTCAGCAAGCAAATCATCCGTCAGCACCAGCAGTTCTACCACAGGCTCGGCTCCGTTGTCTTCCAGCAATGAGGACACCTTGTCCCCTACGCCGAATACAACTACCAAGCGTGTGAAGAATTCTGCGTCGTAATTCAACAGGTTAGGAGTACAATGCTATGAATTTAGTCTACGCCGACCTCGACGGGAACTTATTTGACCATCCCGATTATATTGCGCTTGGTCGCAATGGGGATATGGTCACTGATATTATGGAAGATGAGTTAATCCCATTGCCTGAAGGGGCAACCATGGTTAGCTTGCCTTTTACCAAGCCGATCGGGATAAATCTGAAATCCGGAGACATGCAGGTTGTTCCCGGTAACGTACAGGCGGTTGGGGCGCTGTTACCACAAGGTTTTACACGATTGCTAATTCCAAGCTATGTGAAGTCGGATGCAAGCAAGTTGCTTCCTTTATTCGGTTATACAGCGGTTGTTTGGAAAGATGGAGGGTTTTATGTAGCCGCACATGCGACAGACGATCCCGAACCATGGAATCCGCGTAACTGTGATCCGGCAGAGCTGGAAGTTCAGGTACAGCAATTTCTTCAGCAATACGGTGACAATCGGGTATTCCAGCATCTGTCCAAATGTGCGTTGGAATACGAATGCCTAACCGCATCGAATACATTTTTAAACCGTCTGGAAGGGTCAATACCAGTTTCCTTTTCCTGTAATGCCGGTTGCTTTGGCTGTATATCGGAGCAGCCTGATGATAGCGGCTTCCTTGCACCACAGACGCGTATGAACTTCAAGCCGACTGTCGATGAAGTCGTGCAGGTTATGCTCCAGCATCTAAAGACGCCGGATAACATCGTGAGCTTCGGCCAAGGTTGCGAGGGAGAACCATCTACCCAGGCGCCTACCATTATCGAGGCGATCAAGCGAGTTCGGCAGCAGACGGACGCTGGTTACATTAACATCAATACCAACGCCGGACTAACGGATCATATTCGGGGTATCGTGGATGCAGGCTTGAATCTGATGAGAGTCAGCACGATCAGTGCGCTGGATGATCACTATAATGCTTATTATAAGCCGCGCGGCTACACACTCAAAAATGTGGAAAAATCGCTGCGTTATGCTGCTGATAAGGGTGTAATCACTTCAATTAACTATTTGATCTTCCCGGGAGTTACGGATCGTGAGGAAGAGATTGAAGCGATGATCGAGTTTGTGCGTCGTACCGACTTGAAGCTGATCCAACTGCGCAATTTAAATATTGACCCGGAAAGCTATTTACAGCTGATCCCCAAGGCACAGGGTGAGCTATTTGGTATGAGGCAAATGCTGGAGATTTTTGAACAAGAACTTCCCGATGTTATTTTGGGCTCCTATACACATTTGCCTGAATCATTAAAACAAAGAAGATACTTGCAACAATCTCAGTAGTCATGCTATAATCTGCTCATGTGTTCAATTAGAACTCTGATTCACATGGTGTTTCAGGGCAAAAGAGGTGAAAGAAATGAAAGAAGCTATCCATCCGACTTACCACAACACAACAATTTCTTGTGCTTGCGGCAATGTTATCGAAACAGGTTCGGTTAAAGCTAATCTTCGTACTGAAATTTGCTCTTCCTGCCATCCTTTCTACACTGGTAAACAAAAGTTTATCGATGCTGGCGGACGTGTTGATAAATTCAAAAAGAAATACGGCGTATAATTCGGCCTATTTCCACTATTTTATTGCATAAACCCACCTCCTGTGGCAAACCTAAGAGCGAAAGCTTTTAGACCATGCTGCAGGAGGTGTTTTTATGTTCAAATCTCATTTATTCAGATGGGCGTTGACAGGTGCATTGCTCATGATGCCCGTCGCGCTTGCGTCTTGTCAGAAACAAAGCGCAGGGCCCAAGGTACAATCGTACGCTCAGGATGGATTGCTTGGGATCAGTGACGTGAATCCGAACATGCCGATGAGTCCAACTTACCATACGTATGGGGAAGACACGAATCTGATGCAGGCAACGATCGACCAGGTACCTCATGTAATTGATTCCAATATTCGAATTAATGGACCTGTAGCTACTGTTAATATTCATGTTCCAGCAGAACTGACTGCTGAGGAAACGGCTGCAGTGGCACGGGATGCGCAAGACAAATTGACCAAAGCGATGCCAAGATACACGATGAAGGTTACGGTTTCCCGAAAATAATGACGGGTTGCTATTTCGCAATAAATCGACTATACTTATGTTTGCCGTGCTAGACGGGGAGGCAGCGGTGCCCTGTAACCCGCAATCCGCTACAGCGGGGTTGATCGCCTACATGCGGTATTGCGATGTGAGGTTTGGGTTTTAGAATCGGTGTTGAGAGCTGGGTCCTTCGCAATGGATGCCTGTGAATCCGGTCAGGTTCGGAAGGAAGCAGCCGTAAGTGGGATGTTTCATGTGCCGAAGGGTTGCCTGGCTTGAGTCGAGACTAAAAATTCCACTTGGATCGTAATATCAAAGTAGGTGCACGGTTATATCCAATTTATGTAACCAATAAGGTGTAACGAACATACGAGCATTATGAACAACCATTGTAATAGGTTGACTCATAGTGTTTTTTTGTGTTTTTAGAAGGAAAATGAAATATTTAGGAGAATTGTATACTAAAGTTAACTTGTTTTGGTAGTAAGGGGTGGAGCGATGCAGCATGAACTCAATTTATTACAGCAGTTTGCAGGCACTTTTTTAAAGGATATCAATATGGGGGTCTTTGTAATAAACACCGATTTTGAATTGGTGGATATTAGTGACATGGCATGCCGTGTATTAGGGTTGAAAAAAGAAGAGGTTATGAACCAATCGATGGATAGTATTTTTGTCGAGCTCCCTGCGGAGCACCGTTTAGTACATCGCAATATATTAGAAGGTATGGTCGTACGTAATCATGCGCTGTCGTGGACTAATAATCAAGACCGGTATGAGTTGCTGCTTGATTCCAATGTGCTTCGTGATGAGCAGAACAAAATTGTCGGGGCTTATATCATTTTTAAAGATGTCACTAATCTGCGCTCATTGGAAGAGCAGGTACGTAGAAGTGACCGGTTGGCGATGATTGGGCAGATTGCAGCGGGCACGGCTCATGAGATTCGTAATCCATTAACGTCCATTAAGGGATTTCTTCAGATGCTGCGAAAAACGCTTCAAATTCACGGAATGGATCGTGAGAGCGGATTTGCCGATATTATGCTGGGTGAAATCAATCGTATTAACGAATTGGTCAGTGAATTTCTGCTATTAAGCAAACCGAAGAACGTAACGTATCAGTCGCTTGATATTTCTCAGGTTATTAAAGAAATGCTGCCGATCATTAATAATGAAGCTGTACTACATAGGGTCATTGTCAGATATGATGCTGCGGAAAAGCTGCCGCAGGTTATAGCGGATGGTGAGCTGTTAAAACAGGTTTTTTTGAACATATGCAAAAATGGCATCGAGGCTATGGTGGATGGCGGGCAGCTGGTGTTGACAGAAAGAGTCGATGTGGAGGAGCGAATTGTAAGCATCGATATCCATGATTCAGGGCCCGGCATTCCGATGTTTGTCATTGATAAAATTTTTGATCCCTTTTTTACGACCAAGGATGAAGGTACTGGCCTGGGGCTGTCTGTGTGTCAACGAATTATCCATGATGTAGGCGGGCATATCCGTGTTTCCTCCAAAGGCTTCGGTACTACGTTTACGGTAGGAATCCCGTACCCGTAAGTACTTCATTCGCGCGGGTAAGTGTAGTATACTATAGAGGATGAACCACTATTGGAGCTGACGCTATGGCACATATCGCTTTATACCGAACGTGGAGACCGCAGGCTTTCCGAGATATTGTAGGTCAGAAGCATATCGTACAAACACTTCAAAATTCGCTGCGTGAAGGGCGGGTTACACACGCTTATTTGTTTAATGGTCCACGAGGAACAGGGAAAACGAGTGCTGCCAAAATATTGGCCAAAGCCGTTAACTGCCTGAGTGGTCCTGCTGAAGAGCCCTGCAACCAATGTGCCAATTGTATCCGTATTACGGAAGGTGCCGTGATGGATGTAGTGGAAATCGATGCCGCCTCTAATCGGGGGGTAGAAGAGATCCGTGATATTCGTGACAAAGTGAAATATGCACCTACCGAAGTTCGCCAAAAGGTGTATATTATCGATGAAGTACACATGCTGACAACAGAGGCATTTAATGCACTCCTCAAAACATTAGAAGAACCGCCTCCCCATGTGATGTTCATTCTTGCTACTACTGAGCCTCATAAGCTGCCAGCAACGATTATTTCCCGCTGCCAACGGTTTGACTTCCGGCGTGTTTCACTGGATGAACAGGTTGAACGTCTTCATCTGGTGTGTCAGGAAGAACAGATAGAGGCTGAGGAGAACGCCCTCCGCTTCATTGCCCGTTTGTCCGATGGCGGGATGCGGGATGCACTAAGCTTGCTGGATCAAATTATGGCATTTTCGGGTAAACGCGTTACGTATGATGATGTAGTATCGATTACCGGGGGAATGGCCTCAGATCAATTTCAAATACTGGTCGAGGCCATCAAGCGCCGAGATGTACCGGCCGTATTGCAATTAATCGACTCATTTATGCAAGAGGGCAAAAGCGCAGATAAATGTATGGAGAATCTGCTCTTCTATTTCCGTGATTTGCTGATGGTTAAGCTGGTGCCTGACTCACAGGCTGTCACGGATCGTATTCATGATGTCAAAGCGTTCGTATCCGTGGCAGCAGCGTTCACGTCACAGGAGCTCATTTCCATGATCGACTCGCTTAATTATTATCAGACAGAGATGAAGTACTCCGTTCAGCCGCAGACACTGCTTGAGGTTGCCTTGATGAAGCTTTGCAGTGTATCAGCAGCGGATTCAGGTGTAGCTGCAGCTTTGGAGTCGACTGGTACATTGCAGGCGGCTGGAGAGTCGGCACCCAGAGATCGTGCGTCCGATGGGCTGGTAACCCAGCTAACCAGTCGGATTCAGCGTCTTGAGGAGCAGTTGGCTCAGCTGCTGAAGCAGGGGGTTGGATCGTCCGCAGCGAGTTCGAACAGCGGCAGTAGTCCTTCGGGAACTGGCATGCGAACTTCGTCTAATCCCGCTGCCATGAAGAAAAGCGTTGAGAAGCTGGATGGCTACTTGCTTGGCAGGGAAGAACCGGAATGCAAGAACGTGCTTCAAAAGTGGGGGCAAGTATTGTCCCGCGTTAAAGAGCAAAAAATAACGATTCATGCCTGGCTCGTAGACGGAGAGCCGGTCTCGCTGCATAATGATAATGTACTGGTTGCTTTTAAAAGCGCCATGCATCGGGAGACGACCGAGAAGCCAGCTAACAAACCGATGATTGAACAGGTAATGGCTGAAGTAATGGGTAGACCGCTGAAGCTGGTTACCATTATGCTTAAGGATTGGAACGCTGCTTCAGATGAATCGAAGAATGTAGTCAGAAGTAAAGAAGAGCTCAAGCTTATCCCTGAGGGAGAACCTGATGCTCCTGCGAATGAACAATGGATCGACGAAGCCATTAAATTGTTTGGCGCCGATCTCGTAGAGATCAAGTCGGATTGATGAACAAATAATTAAGGTACTTCATTTGAGGTACACAATGACACCTACATGACTGAGGAGCTGAATCGAATGAATAATATGAATCAAATGATGAAGCAAGTAAAAAAAATGCAAGAGCAAATGCTGAAGACTCAAGAGGAGTTGGCTCTTAAATCAGTTGAAGGAACAGCAGGCGGTGGCGTTGTCACGGTTGTCGTGAACGGCCAAAAGAAAGTAACCTCCATCTTGATTAAACCCGAGGCTGTGGATCCTGATGATGTCGAAATGCTGCAGGATCTTGTGTTGACAGCTATTAACGATGCCATGACCAAAGCCGAAGAGTTGGCTAACAAAGAAATGGGACGTTTAACCGGTGGCGTGAACATTCCAGGTCTATTCTAGTCTTCGAGTCCGATCACACTATAAGAGCGCGATCTCACAGGCGTTTCTCTATGAAGCGTCCTGTTTTTATGATCAGGCTCTATAAGGAGCTATCCCTTTGTTTTATCCCGAACCGCTAGCGAAACTTATCGATGCCTTTTCCCGATTGCCGGGTATTGGACCCAAAACAGCGGCACGACATGCTTTTCATGTGCTGCGCATGAAGGAAGAGGATTGCATCGAATTTGCCAAAGCTTTAGTCAATGTCAAAAGAAATCTGCACTACTGCTCGGTATGCTGTAACATTACGGATATGGATCCATGCCGCATTTGTCAGGACAAAGGCAGGGACCGATCTATCATTTGTGTCGTTCAAGAGCCTAAGGACTTGGTTGCTATGGAGAGAACGAGAGAGTTTAATGGTTATTACCACGTTCTTCATGGTGCTATTTCTCCAATGGAAGGTATCGGTCCGGATGAGCTCCGCATAGCTGATTTGTTGAAACGTTTGGGTGATGAACAGGTTCAGGAGCTTATTCTTGCTACTAACCCCAACATTGAAGGAGAAGCAACCGCGATGTATTTGTCTAGATTGGTGCGTTCCTTTGGGCTCAAAGTTACCCGAATTGCTCACGGGCTTCCGGTAGGCGGAGATTTGGAATATGCAGATGAGGTAACGCTAACCAAATCGCTTGAAGGCCGTCGTGAAATATAAGCCCGCATTAGAAATGAGTATGAATTAAAGATTCAACCAACAAAAGTCTTGCAGGTCATTCCTGTAAGGCTTTTTTATGTTGTGACCATAGTTCTATTAATGCTATCGATTCCATACTTATAGAGTATAGGACAAACATGTTTAATGGCGGCTGAGGGAGCTGGTGGACATGTTCGTCGTCTTATACATGTATGCTTAAGGAGGGATCGCATGGGAATGTGGGATCGTGTTACGCGTGAACAACGGAAGGATATGCAGCTTCTTAACAGTGAAAAGATGCAATTGCTACAGGAAATTGAGAAGGCGCGCTTGGATTGGGTTACGGCTCAGCATCGTCTTGATATCGTCATTGAACATGATCAGATAGATTATGCGATCTATGCCTTGGAAGCTTCTCAGAAGCGCTTGGACATGCTGTTTAAACAAGCCAAGAGGATGAAGCTATCTGCGTGGGATGTCCGTAACAGTAAAAGTGAGATTGTAACATTTAAATAAAGGCATAGCGTTTTGCTAATGAGATAGCTTGCTAAGGCAGCGGTAACATTTTTATACAGTTAGCTGGCTGTGCAAAGCCTTGGGAGGGTGACATAAAGTACATGACGAAGCTATATTTACTGTGGGGGATACTTAGCATTTCAATAATATTACTGATGATTATCTTGTTTCGCTATAGACAAGCTTTCCAATGGCTCGGATATCTTTGTTTTAATGTTGCATTAGCTGCTTTTTTATTGTATATTGTAAATCTGCTTGAAGGCTATACACAATTGGAAGTGCCTATAAACCCCGTAACTGTAGGAACAATAAGTGTTTTGGGTATACCTGGACTTCTCATGTTGGTTGCTTTGAAGCTGTGGATTGTTTGATAGTCTGGCTGAAAATCGTAAGTATCTTTTATTTTAAAAAAAGACTTGCATTAACTTCTGAAGTTGTGTTATATTAAAGAAGTCGCCGATAAAAGAAATGCGATTAAAGCGGTAACGTATTAAAGTAATAAAAGCAGTTAATTAATAATGAATTTTGTAGCATTTGTCCTTTGAAAACTGAATCAACGAGTGAGTAAATAGCAGTACAAGAGAATGCAAATTCTC